>NZ_JBQKEH010000009.1:0-96846 GCF_052121415.1 Collinsella sp. LCP19S3_D5 | reverse complement strand
AACTGGGAAAATGGCGCCCCCGGGTCCCGGATAGGACCTCGGGGGCGTTCGGTTAACTGCGGGAGCGTGCCGTCAGCTCAATGTGTTCGGTTGAGATCGGAAATCAACCATCGCAATAATACCTATAATGGCGATAGCTAAAACACGACTCGCTTCCCCATCGGAGGATATTTATGACCGAAACCGCTGCCGCAGCCGCTATCGAGACACGCGACACCAAGCTCGAGATCATCATGGGCCGCGAGGCACTCGATAAGCTCGCCGATGCTACGGTGCTGGTGCTCGGCTGCGGAGGTGTGGGCTCCAATTGCTGCGAGGCACTCGCCCGCGGCGGCATCGGTCATTTCGTCATTCTGGACAAGGACATCATCGCGCCCAGCAATATCAATCGCCAGGCCATCGCCTTTCACAGCACCGTCGGCAAGCGCAAGGTGGACGTGATGGAAGCCATGATTCGCGATATCAATCCCGCCGCTACCGTCATCAAGCGTACCGAATACCTGTTGAGCGACAACATCGACGAATTCTTTTCGGGCGTTTTTGAGCAGACGGGCGGCAAGCTCGACTACGTCGTCGACGCCATCGACACCATCTCGGCCAAGCTCACCATTGCCAAATATGCTCAGGACCACGACATTCGTTTGGTTAGCTCCATGGGCGGGGCCAACAAGCTCCATCCCGAGTGCCTCCGCTTTGCCGACATCTTCGATACGGTACGTGACCCCATGAGCCGCATTATGCGCAAAGAATGTAAGAAGCGCGGAATCAAGAGCCTACATGTATTGTTTAGCTGCGAGGAATCGGTTAAGACACAGCCCCGCGACCCTTCCAATATCCATGAGCGTACCGAGCTGGGAACCGCCAGCTTTATGCCGCCCATCATGGGTCAGATGATTGCCGGCGAGGTTATCCGCCAGATCAGTGGGCGCGGCACCGAGCACGTGCGCGCCGATGGCCAGCGCCTGGACTAGCGGAGCGCGCCGAGATGGAGCCCCGGTTAATTGATGCACACTGCCATCTTGATTTGATGGCTTACCCGAATGCTGTTGCCGACGAAACTGCGGCTATAGGGCTGGGGGTCTTTGATTGCGGGGTCGACCCACGCGACTTCGCGGCGGCAAAAAAGCGGGCCAGCCGTTACCCAAACATTATCGCGGGCGTTGGCCTCCATCCCTGGTGGCTCGCCGACGGCCGCTGCGGTCCTGCCGAAGTCAATCTGCTTTGCAAAGTTGCTGCCCAAGAGCGCTATATCGGCGAAGTCGGACTCGACTTTTCCGCGCGCTTTGCCGGAAGCGAACCGCTGCAAATACAGGCACTTGACCGGCTCTGCGATGCGCTCGTGCAGTGTCCTCTTGCCGGGCGCGTGATATCAATTCACGCCGTTCGTTCGGCAGGAGCCGTACTGGACGTCCTCGAATCGCATGGTCTACTCATCCCAAACCCCGACTCCCCCGCTATCATCTTCCACTGGTTTAGCGGTACTTCGGATGAACTCGTCCGCGCGCGTAATGCGGGCTGCTATTTTTCTGTCAACGAACGCATGCTCGCGTCTAAGCGAGGACGCGAATACGTACGACAGATTCCGCTCGATCGTTTACTGCTCGAGACCGACGCCCCAGCCGAAGCAAACACAGAAACAAGCGCGCAGTCGCTCATCAAATCGCTCACAAGGACCTCGATGCGCATCGCCTCGCTCAAAAATTGTGACGCAAAGCGCATCGAATCGGCAGTTTTAGCAAATGCGCACTCTATTTTTGGCCTTCGCTAACCCCTGTGGGCAAAAATGCCAAGGGACATGCGCATCGCACAACGCAGTCCCTATTTTGGAAGGCAGTACAATTCGGCAGCATTACACCAATTCGTGCATGAGATCACGGTTGCGTGCATACAATTCATCAAAGATATGACGGCGCGACGCATATAACTCGTGGGCAGTCATATCGGGCACGATTGTTTGCGCAACGCCAAGGACTCGGGCGAGTTCATCCCATGATGCATAGGCGCCACCTGCGAGAGCTGCCATGATGGCATCACCGAAGCATGCACCCACCGTAACCTTGGCAACCGAGACCTCGCGTCCGCATACGTCGGCGATAGCTTGCATCCAAACTGGATTCTTGGTTCCACCTCCGACAAGCATAATGCGCCCAATTGACAGTCCATGCTCTCGCTCGATAATGTCGACATGGGATGCAACGGTATACGCGACGCCTTCCAAGGCGGCACGAACCATATGGGCTCTCGTATGCCTTCCGGTCAGGCCAAAGAAGACGCCACGCGCCTCGGGATCGTTGAGCGGAGTACGCTCCCCCGCAAAGTACGGCAGACACAGGAGCCCATCGGCACCCGGCGCCACACCGGCGGCATCATGCGCCATAACCGAATATGCATCGGGGCCACCGTGGCCCTCGGCCTCTACGGCGTCACGATACAGCTCTTGGCGCAACCACGATGTGAGTGCACCCGCCGTATTGGTCCCCGCGCAGATCCCGTAAGTTCCGGGAATGATAAACGTCCCTGGCCACAGGCGGGCATCATCGACCATATGATCAGCTAGGTAGATGAAATACGCCGTGCTCCCCAACTGAACCATCATATCGCCAGGACGGAATACACCCGTCGAAATGGCCTCGGCACCAGAGTCGCCCGTTCCCACTAAGACAGGTGTCCCTGCCGCGAGCCCCGTCGCCTCAGCCGCGCGCTGCGTAATCACCCCGGCAATATCGGTAGCCGACATTACCTCCGCCATCTGGTCAGGCCGGCAGAAACGAGCACATTCCCGAGCATCAACCTTCCAAGTGTAGCGGTCGTAGAGGGGAAGAAAATCCTCCGCCAAATAACGGTCCACCGTAAAACGCCCCGTCAACTTCGCGCACAGAAACGATGACGCCGTCAGGAACTTCGCGGCACGTTCATGCATCTCGGGCATATTCTCCTTAAACCACAAGATCTTGGGAGCAATATCTGACGAACAGGGATCGTGCCCGAAAAGCTCGCGTGCGCGGTCTGACCCATATTCGGAAAGAATCTCGTCAATCTGCGGCTTCGAACGTGCATCGACTCCATACAAAATCGCGGGCGCCAGCGCGTTGCACTCGGTATCGACCGGCACGCAGTCGCAACCCAATGCGGAAAGGCCCACGCATCCGATCTGCGCCGCGTTAACCCCCGATCGCACCACCAGCTCGCGCGACAAGCGACAAAAATCACCCCACCAAACTGCCTCCGCATCATGCTGGTACCATCCGTCACGCGGGTTGTCCGTCTCGTGTCCACAAGAGGCTTGGCAAACGATGTTGCATCGATCATCGATTAAAACGCCTTTAGAGGCGCTTGTCCCAATATCAATACCCAGATAGAACGCCATGAGCGCCTACTCCCCTCGCGCCGTACGAGCGGCAGCCATAAAACGGACCACCCGCTCAACATCAACCGGGGCATCCAGCTTTCCATCGCGCTTTAAGCACGTGCCGACAAACGCGCCATCGTAGTGAGCAAATACGTCAGTCACGGTATTTTCGCGACAACCGGTGCCACATACCACAGGTACTCGGCCAACACGCTCGCGGACCTCATCGGCAAGTTCGCCCGAAGCGCCACGACCGGCAGCCGAGCCGCCGATGACCATTGCATCCGGTAGGCAATTAAAGAGAAGTGAATCGGCAATGTCCGAAGTCGTGCGGTCGTTGAGATAAACCTCCCCCTCGCTCGTAATGAAGTGAAAAAGCTTGAGGTCGTCCAAGCGCAATGCCGCCTTGCGACGCATGGTGTGAGCGAAATCTCGGTTTATTAGCCCGAGATCACCGGCCCAGGCACCGCAAAAATTGCAGCGTGTGAACTGCGCATCTACGGCAGCGCACAGCTCGATTGTGGCATCACCATCGTAAATAGCCTCAGCTCCCCAAGGAGTCGACAGATCATGGGATAGAGCCCCGATTATATAGCCCATCGATGCAAGGGTTGAGGGAGAAACGTGCTGCTCGTAGGGCATCGAGAGCTCATTGGTAATCAAAATGCCATCGACACCGCCCTGCTGCAACGCCTCGAGATCGCGCTTGGCGGCTTCCACGACCTGCGACACGCTTCCGCCCGGGTAATACAGTGGATCGCCCGGCAGAGGACGCAGGTGCAGCATTCCGATCACCGGCTTTTCGGTCTCGAACATCGAGGTTAGAAACGACATAACATGCTCCTTCATAGGGTTATTGCAGGAACGTTACTCCCCCAGCACTTCGACGTACACTTTTCGCTTCTGCGGACCGTCAAACTCCGCAAGATAGATGTTCTGGGCACCTCCACACACGATGTGGCCATCTTGGACGGGAAAGAAGCAACTGTTTCCACAAATCATGCTCTTGATATGCCCACAGGAGTTGTTGCCGGTGGCTCCATAGCTCGGCAGGAAGTGTGCATGCGCATAGGGGGCATCGAGCGGGGCGATGCGATCAAGCGTCTCCATAAGATCCGTCTCCACGCAGGGCAGTCCCTCGTTTACCACGATTCCACAGGTCGTATGCGACAAAATAATTGCTGCCAAGCCATTCGTCACCGAGCTGCGTTCGATGGCAGCGTGCACGTCCTCGGTAATATCGATGAACTGGTCCGGAGCAGTCGATAGATAGCTCAATGTCTCGAGCGTCACCATGTTCACTCATCCCCTTCAAGAAAACGCAGGGCATTACCCCAGTAGAGCCTTTCTCGCGCATCATCGCGCATGGACACGGTATCGAGCGCCCGCTTGAGTTTGAACGCACGGAAACGCGGCGTATTGCTGGCGAACATCACTTGATGCGATAGCGCGCGCTCATACCACAGCGGCCCCATATCGACCGTGAAAAGACGCTGCATCATCTCCTCGGGCGAATCGATGTAAGTGATAGAGGTGTCCGTGTAGCAGTTGGGATACTTGAGCAGCATCGCCACGGTCTCGCGCACCCAGGGCCAGCCAAAGTGGGTCAAACTAAAACGCACATTTGGATGCGTTGCGATTGTGTGCTCAAATGCAAGCGGGTTACTGCGCGAGAGCTCTGCGCCCGGCTCCCAAGACATACCGGCATGGAAAACCACCGGCTTGTTATAGCGCCCGCACAGCTCGTAAAGCGGCTCAGCCACAGCATCATCGGGGTCAAAACCTTGCTTTGCCGGATGCAGGCAAAGCCCCTTTGCCCCCAGCTCGGTAAAGGCGCGCTCCAATTCGCCTGCGGCACTGCTCACCCGCGGATCTACGCTCGCAAATCCCCACAGACGATCGGGATGCGCGGCAACCAGCATGGCAATCTGGTCATTGGTGCCAAAATGTCCTCCGCATGCCGTGGTTACATCGAGCGGCATGAGCAAGCTCTTCTGCACATCGCAGACATCCATCTCAACTTGAAGCTCGTCCCAATCCATGGGACCCATATGCCCCATACCAAATTCTCGTGACCAAAAACCGAATCCATCAGGCTCATCACCCGGCGTACAGATCTCGCCGTAGAGCATGGGCTGAACCAACATGTCGATAACCACTTCGTACTCCTTTCCAGGCATTTGACCCTAGTACGGCTCAAACGAACCAATCACTCGGGACGACAGCTCGGCGCCCGCCTTCATACACGCCGGAATATCAAGGCCATCGATCACGCCCTTGGTAAACCCGGCAATATACGAGTCGCCGGCGCCCACGGTGTTAACGACCTTCTCCGCCGGTACGATCCCGCACTCATAGAAGCGCTCACCGTCATAGGCAATGCTTCCCTTCTCGCCAAGCGTGGCGACCGCAACGCGCGGTCCCAATTCCTGCACGTGGCGCACCCAGTCTCGCAGCTCCGGAGTGTCCTCTTCAAACGACATAAATGCGTAGTCAACGTAGGGGAAATGATTCTCGCAGGCATATTCGGGATCCTGGCTGAACACCGAGAAGTCCATTACCACCGTCTTGCCCGCATCATGCCATTCGGGCAAGAGGTCCAAACAATTGCCAAACAGGTCAGTATGAATGATGTCATGCTCTAGAATAAACGCCCGGTCGTCTTCACTCGGTCGATATGTCTCCATTACGCCATCGATTGCCTCGAGATGTACGCGATCGACGCCGTCTTTCAACGCCATGAGCATCACCGAGGTGTCGCCATCCTCCACCCGCAGATGTGAGATATCGAACCCCTCAGCGGCCAGCGCCTCTCTCATCTTGTCTCCGTACTCGTCCTTGCCGACAACCGACACGGCGGATACCGAAACGCCCATTCGTGCAAGATGGATACCCCAGTCAATGCCATTACCAGTCGGATAGAATACGCCGATGTTTTGATAGACGTCCGCACAGCAAAAACCAGCTGCGCACGCTTTAATACCCATGGTCTTCTCCAATGTTCAAAAGGGGGCCCACCACATGGCGAGCCCCCTTTTCGCGTTTCGCTTATTGTTTTGCGTCGGCTGTCCAAGGCCTCATAGCCAGACCGTCGTACGCTTTCTTAAGCTATTCGACGATTGGTGCTCCGTGGCCCCAAGATCCTTCCATGCCGCACACGGTCGAGGCAAACCCGGCAGCAAAGTCGAGCGCGCGCTCGATGGCCTCGGCGCCGTCCTCACCACGCTTGGCGGAATCGAGATAGCACATCAAAAACGAGGTGAGGAACGAGTCGCCCGCCCCCATGGTGTCCTTCATGTCCGTTACCGGTTTAGCCAGCTGGCGGTAATAACGCTCGCCGTCGTAAGCAATGCAGCCCTCGGCGCCCGCCGTAGCCGACACAAAACGCGGACCCAAGCCCTTCACCCATGCCAGACGCTCGCGAATCTCGTCCTCACTCGCGGCATCCGCCGCACTAAAGAAAGCGAAATCGACGTAGGGCGCAATCTGCTCGTAGTACTCGTCGGTGGAGTCGTCCGAAAAGTCAAAAGAGACCGTGACGCCCGCAGCCTTCAGCTTGGGCAGCTCGCGCTCGGTAAAGCAATAGTTGCCCGAATGAACCACATCGAACTGCTTCATGTACGCAAGGTCAAAGCGATCGAGGACATAGCGCGCATCGCCACGGATACCGCCCTCGTTGGAGCCAAGGAAGACACGGTCACCGTCAACGACGGTCACGCGAGCCGCTCCGTTCTCGCCAATCATCTGCTCGCACTTGTCAAGCTCGATACCCTCATCCTCGAGGCTTGCAATGACATGCTCGGCGGCGGCGTCATTGCCAAAAATGCCCATGTATGAGGAGCGTGCGGCACCGCATTTCTTGGCATAAACGGCGAAGTTCACCGCATTGCCGCCAGGATACATGGTATGGATATGCTCGTAGCGATCGACGACGTTGTCGCCAAATCCGAGCGCGTTAACGTTAAATGCCATGGTCTTTGTCCCTTCTAGTACTCGACGACGCCCATGTAGCGGCGGAAATCGGGATCGTGATCAAACACCTTGCCGCGCGCAGCACGCAGTTCGCAGTTCATAGCGTAGAACAGCACCGGGTCCAGATAGGCGCGGACGCTCGCCGGCACGGCTTCCATACCGTACTCCTTGGCATCGAGCACCATCAGCGTATCGGTATGCGTCTTAAGGAACGCCAGGGCGCGCTCGTCCATAGCACGGCACTCGCTGGAGCCCATCTGCAGGAAGTAAAAAACGCCATCCTGAGTAGCCTCGAAGGGGCCATGGAAGTACTCGGCAGAGTGGATGTAGCTGCAGTGCTGCCACTGCATCTCCATAAGAGAGCAGATAGCGAAACCGTAGGTCTGGCTAAAGTTGGGACCGCTGCCCAGAATATAGAAGAACTCGTGCTCCTGGCAAAGCTTGGCAAAGCGATCACCCAGCTCGGCATTTACCTTCTCGCGTGCCGGGGGAAGAATCTTATCCATCTCGGCAATACCGGCATACATATCGGCAAGATCGGCGTAGCCCTCCTGCTGATCGAGCAGCTCTGCCGCAAGCGACAGCGAAATACCAGCGGGGACCTCGGCCTGCGGCACGCCCTCGCCCCACGGGTAGACCCACGTGGTCCACTTGCCGGAGTCAATCTTGGATCCAGCGTTATCGGTCTGGGCGATCACCGTAGCGCCGGCAGCAAGGGCAATCTCGCAGCCCTCGACGACCTCGGGGGTGTTGCCACTGTGGCTACAGGCGATGACCAGGGACTTCTCGCCCAGACGACGCGGACGCATGATATCAAACTCGCGAGCCGTATAGATATACGAAGTGAAGGTGGTTGCCTCGCGCTGCAGAAGCTCATGAGCCGGGATCAAATCGATCATGGAGCCACCGCAAGCAATCCAGTAGACGCTGTCGAACTTGCCCTTCTCGGCAATTGCCTCTTTGATCAGATCATGTGCGTTCATATCCAGTTCCTTTCTTGTTTGGCCCGCAATCAATGACGTTGGTTGCGTAGCCGATAGTTGGTTTAGTCAATCAGATATTTCTCGAATGCGGCCATGTTCTTGGCATCTGCCGCCGCCGGGTCATCGTAGTAACGACCGTCCGTGATTTCCTGGCCCAGCATGCCGTCGAAACCATGGGCGTTGAGTGTGGCGACGAAGGCGTCCATATCGTGCTTGCCATCGCCCCACACCAGATGGCCATACGGGTCACCGTCGATAAAGTGCATCTCGTGAATTGCCCCATCACCAAAGGCAGCAAACCAGTCCTCGAGCGTCTCGCCTGCAACGCCCATCGCGGTTGTATCAACCATGGGCTGTAAGTACGGACTCGCGACCTCGTCAATCATGCGCTTCGCATCGGAAACCGTCGTCACAAGGTTGCTCTCCTCGGGGCGCAGGCTTTCCATCGTAAGCACCAGACCGTGCTCACCAGCATACTCCGCCAGAATGGACAAGTGCTCGCGGCTGCGCTTCCAGGCTTCCTCGCGGTCCTCGTCCCAGTCGCCCCAGCCCGAGTTGACGGACATACGGTCGCACCCAAGTACCTCGGCAAGCTCAATGCCGTGCTTAAAGTACGCCAGGCTGCGCTGTTCATGCAGCGGTTTGCGTGCGCAGTACTGCCAAGGATAGACAACATTCTCGGGGCACAGAGTGCGATACCTAAGCCCACGGTCTGCAGCCTTTTTCGCCAGGACCTCAGCCTCAAAGTAGCCCGTATGGTCGAGCGTCACATGCGGCTCTGCACACCACAGCTCAATGGACTCAAAGCCCAAACGCTGCTGCACATCAAGGAAGTAATCGAGCGACCACATGATGTAGTGGATATTCATGCCCGCAATCTGCTCGCGGCGCAGCGTCGGTTTGGATTCAGGCATCTTATGCCTCCTTATTTCGATCAAACACGATTTGTCCGTCCGACATCGTCATATCAACCGCAAGATCGCGTGCGTCGCGATAATCGAGGTCAAACACATCCCGATCGAGCACGCAGATATCGGCAAGCTTGCCGACCTCGAGTGTACCCAGCTCGTCTTCGCGCATCAGGTCGTACGCGCCCCCGGCAGTCCAAGCGCGCAAGAGCTCGACAAGCGTCAGCGCGTTGACCTCATTCACGGGCAGTCCGTCGTCGAAGTATCCGCCGCACGCACTGTAGATTGACTCGCCCAGGCTCGGAATCAGCAGCGGCAAATCCGTTCCACAGCACACTGTGCATCCGGAATCTTCCATGCCGCGGCGATTCCAGCTGTGCAAAAGTCGCGTCTCGCCAATTTGTCGACGCATCATCGACAGGCAATCCTCACGCCGGTCCAGCGTCAGAATCTGCGGATAGACCTCGCAAATTCCACCTAACTTGCCAAACTCGACAAGATCGGTCGGGTCAGAGTTCTCGAGATCGGTAATCGCATGGCGGCGAAGCATCCGTCCATGCTCGTCTCGAGGCAGCGAGGCATAGAGCGCCACGGTGCGACGAACGGCGCCATCGCCCTGGCAATGCAAGGAATATCGGAAGCCGTCAGCATCAATTGCACGCAGCTCGCTCTCAATCAGATCCCACTCTGGCTCCTCGACGACCGTCTTGCCGGCAGCGCCCGCATCGGCCGTGTCTTCATAGGGGTCAATCATCTCGGCAAGCCCCGCCCATACACCGCGATCGGTCATACGGTTGAAGCCGGAAAAACGAACGAACGGTCCCCGGAAGCGCTCTCGTGCCTCGCGGGCATATGCCAGATTTGCACCGGCACCCACCGGCTGCGACATCATAGAGACGCGAACCGTCAGCTCACCAGATTCCTCACGGCGAGCCATTTCGTCGGCAAAGCCGTAGTAGTCATCAAACGCCATCTCCTTGATGGCGGTAACGCCGCGCTCGTTAAGCATGCTCATGTAGTCCGAATACCCGGCACGCACCTCGGGCAGCGCGAGGAAATCGCTCATCATGCGCCAGATCTTCTCGGCATAGCACGCCTGGGGTGTAAAGCCGTATCGCGCACTGGCGGCAGCATTGAGAACGCAGGTCTCCGCTCCCGGTGTAAAGCAGACGACAGGGATATCGCCAAAACAATCGTCAAACACAGCTGCCGTATTTGCGTTCTCGGCATCCGATGCCAACGTTTCGGGTAGGTTGTGGCCAAAAGCCGCCGCGCAATCCGGATGATCTTCTTTCCATGCACGCAAGAGCGACACAGCCTCTTTGGCATCAGCGATGCCGGACAGATCAGACCCCAACGTCCGCAGCGCCCAACCTGTATAGAAGGTATGCACATCGATCAGGCCGGGCATGACAGTGCGGTCGCCCAGGTCAACTACCTCGTCCGCCTGGGTCAAATACGAAGCTACCTCACACTTGGCGCCAACAGCCTCAATTCGATTGCCACGGACCGCTACGAAACCTTCAAACGGCAGGTCCCCCGTACCGGTAAAGACGCTCTTAGACGTCAGGACCGTCAAACGATCAGACATCACAACCACCTACGCCGGAAGCATGCCGGAAATGGCAGTAATGACCAATCCAAACACGACCATGAAGATGAAGAACTTCCAAATGGTCTTCCACCATTGGCCAAACGAAATCCTAGCCACGGCAAGACCGGCGACCGTCATGCCCGCCACGGGGCTGATGGTGTTGATGGTCTGGTTGGCAAACTGGAGCGCGGTGACGGCCGCCTCGGGATTGAGGCCCATGAGCTCGGTCAGGGGGCCCATAACGGGCATGGTGAGCGCCGCCAGGCCAGAACTCGAGGGAACCAGCAAAGAGAGCAGGCCAAGGACGATATACATAAACGTGGTGTAGACGGCGGCGGGTGCACCGGCGAGCGCAGTAGCGAGCGCCTGGAGAATGGTGTCGATGATCATGCCGCCCTCGGCGATGACCAGAATACCGCGAGCGATACCGATAACGATGGCAGCGTACGCAAAGTCGGCGAGACCTTTAACGAACTCCTCAGCAATCGTCTGCTGGTCAAGACCGCCCAGGATACCGGCAAGCAAGCCCATGCCAAGGAACACGGCGGAAATCTCATTCATGTACCAACCCTGGGTAACAAGACCCCAGACGATAATGCCCATACCGCAAGCAAAATCGATAAGCACGAGCTTCTGACGGATAGTGAACTCTTCCTCGAAGGAAGCATCGGTCACGGAAAACTCGATACGCTTGAGCTTATCGTCCTCGTACGTAATGGACGACTCGGGGTTTTTCTTGACGCGCATGGCGTAGCGCATGGCCCATGCGATACCGACGGCAGTGAAGATGACCCAAGAAACGGCGCGCAGCCACAGTTGAGGATTGCCCTCGATACCAATGATGCCTTGGGCGATCAAAACATTAAACGGGTCGATGGTCGAAGCACAATATCCCAGGTTAGGACCAAGGAAGCAGATGATGAATGCCGTCATCGAGTCATACCCGATGCCCATCATGATGGGAATGAAGATGGCATAGAACGGCAGGGCTTCCTCAGACATACCAAACGTAGTGCCGCAAATGGACAGCAACGTCATCGTGATGGGAATGATGAGGATGTCCTTGTTCTTGAGCTTTTTAATCACACGGCTCATGCCGGCATTCAAAGCGTTGGTCTTGGTGATGATTGCGAACGATCCGCCAATCAATAAGACGAACGCAACGACGTCGGCAGCCTCCTGGATGCCCTTAGTGGGCGCTTGCAGGACCGCGAAGATATCCTGGCCCAGATTGATGGTCTCGCCGGTCTCGGAATCGGTGTAATTCTTATCGACCTGTTCATAGGTTCCAGCAACAGCGACTTCACGCTCGCCCGCCGCTGTCGAAATCGTCTTGCGCTGATACTGACCAGAGGGAACGATCCAAGTCAGGACCGCAAAGACAACGATCAGCAAGAACATGATCGTATAGACATGCGGTAATTTGAACTTAAAACGTCTGTTTGTCTTCTTCGCCTTCGTATCTGACATAGATACCTCCAAAGAACTCGAGAATGCATCGCATCTCGCCTCAACGCTTGCACAAAGCAAACGTTCTATGACGTTCTATAGATTACCAGCAGCTTTTCTCGTCATCAAGATTATTTCAAACTGATTGTCGCGACACGGTTGAATGGTTGCGTTCGCGCCGTGAACGGTATGGAGACGCCAGGTGAGATGATCCACCGGGCGTCTCCATTCGCAATATCCTAGATGTCAAAAACGTAGCGAGACCCAACGATCCGCTGACGACCGATGATAAACGGCCGCCGCTGCTCATCGAAAAAGAAGGCTTCCATATAAAACAGGGGTTCGCCAACGGGAACTGCCAACAGCCGAGCGACCTCGGGCGATGCGCACGCGATCTCGAGCGTGCACGGGTCGGTAAACGCGGGCGTGCGGCCCGTCCGGTTGCGCACGAGCTCAAAAATGGATTGGTTAGATAGAGGTGCCGTTGATAGATAAGCGTTGTCCTCGTAAACGTATATGTTGTTCTCGAGCATGACGGGGACCCCATCGGCAGTACGCACACGCTCAACGCAAATCAAATCAGTTCCAACAGGAACACCAAAGAACTGCGCTTCGGTGGAATCCGCCGGCAGTATCTTTCTCGAAATGACGCGCGCCCCCGCCTCCATTCCGTTAACGCGGCATGCGTCCGAAAAACTCTGGACGTCATCCTTCTGGCGAATCTTGCGCTTAAGCTTGGGGGCATTGACAAACGTGCCTTTCCCCTGTCGCTTCGTTAGATAGCCCTGCTGGACGAGCTCCTCAATAGCGCGTCGCACGGTAACGCGGCCAACTTTATAATTCTCAGCCAATTCGAATTCGTTGGGTATCCGCGCGCCCGCCTTGTAGGCACCGGAGTTAATTTCGTTTTTAATGATATCGATAACCTGTTGGTACAGCGGTATCGCTGCTTTACCGTCAGCTAGCCCTTCAGTCGGTGGCATATACCCTCTCCCAGCACAATTAAGTCTAATGCGGGCCCAAGGGCATTCAGCAAGTCCTTAAGCCCGCACTAGCATTAAGTATGCTTGCTGCCGCACCAAAATGTCGGGTTTTTACTCATCTGACCCGAAAAACGCGCAACTAACGCGCTCCTAAGAAAGCGTGAGCAGCTCCGGCAGCTGGTCGATAATCTTGTCCGCGGCATCTTGGCTAAAGCCGAAGCGTTCCTCGCGCTTGGCAATGACCGTCAGGCCGGCTCGCTTGCCGGCAGTGATACCAGGCACCGAATCCTCAACGCAGCAGCAGCGATTCGCGGGAAGTCCCAGCAGGTCCAGCGCATGCAGGTAGATGTCGGGCTCGGGCTTGCTCTCCTTAAACTGCTCGCCGCTCACCACATACTCAAAGGCATCCGACAGCCCGCACGCATTGAGCACTTCCTCGATGCTATCCATGGGAGACGAGCTGGCAAGCGCCACGCGAACGCCGCGGCGCGGCAGCTCTCGAATCGTATCCACGGCGCCTGGGTTAATCAAAGCCTGATAGTCGCGCGGACGCTTATGCGCCCACTCGTCCCAACGGGCCAACGCTTCCTCGCCAGATAAATGCCCCTTACCGGCGCGCTCAAACCAATCGACCAGCATATGCAGGAAGAACTGATGCGAGGTACCGACCTGCCCGTTCAACTCCTCTTGAGTCAGGTTAAGCCCAAGCTCCTTGGCAAACGCGGCAGTCTCGCCCAGGTAGTAATACTCGGTATCGACAATGACGCCGTCCATGTCAAAGATAACGGCGTCAAACGGAAATGCGGACACGGCACCCTCCCTAACAAAAGGGCGCCTGTAAGCAGGCGCCCGAACCATGCATTATCGGCGATTCTAACCCAGCAGCTTATCCAACGCCACCGCAATACCGTCTTCGTTGTTATTGGCGGTCACCATCTGGGCTACCGCCTTAACCTCATCGACCGCGTTGCCCATGGCAACACCGGTGCCGGCCCACTCAATCATGGACTTGTCGTTCTGGCCGTCACCAAACGATACGACCTCGCTGGCATCGATACCGAGCTTGGGCAGGGCGCCCTCGAGCGCGCGGGCCTTGTCGATACCAGGCGCCGTGTACTCAAAGTACCAGTCGGCCGTAAACATGCCCGAAAGCGTCTGGGTAAAGGGCGCATACATCTCCTCGTAATGCGCCTGCAGGTAGGCCGGATCGCCCGCCGTCAGCAGCTTGTCCACGGGATAAGCGTCCGCGACCTCATGCAAGCTCTCGACCTCGCGGATCTTAAGGTCGCACGCATCGCGCTCGTATTTGACGATGTTTTTCTGCGAGCCATCCGGCAGCGTAATCATGCAGCGATACGAATCCTCGACATGCAGATCGCGACCGAGCGAAATCATAGGGATCACGTCGAAATTGCGCAGATGATCAATCAGACGGTGCAGCTCGTCAGCCGGCATGGCCTGGTCAAAAAGGACCTCATCGGTCTGAGCGTCGACCACATGCGCACCATTAAAGGCAACTAGCAGACCGTCATGGTTTTGAAGGTCGAGCTCCTGCGCCAAGGCGTGCAGTCCCCATGCGGGACGGCCCGAAGCCAAGATGAGCTTAATGCCCGACTCCTGCGCCGCGAGCAGCTTCTCGCGCGTACGCGGGCTGATGACCTTTTGGTCGTTGGTGAGCGTACCGTCGATATCCATTGCGATGGCTTTGATAGCCATATATGCCTCCCCGTCATTGAACAACCTTGTCTGAGCCATCATACAGAACACCCACGGCGACTCTGTCTGCAACGGGAAAAATGTCATATTGTCCCAAACATGAACGGTGCGTGGTCGTGAAGCTTTATCGCTCAGGTCAAATACGTCTGCTAGCGACGCTCCTCCGTCGGTGCACCCTCGACGATCGCGATGCCCGCCGATGCACCCAACGCGCTGGCGCCGGCCTCGATGAATGCACAAGCCTCTTCGTAATTATGGATACCGCCCGCCGCCTTAATTGCCACGGCATCGCCGAGCACCTCGTGCATCAGCCGCACGTCTTCGAGCTTAGCGCCGCCAAAGCTTCTGCCAGTCGATGTCTTAAGGAATCCCGGCTTAGCCTCCAGCGCAATCTCACAGACGCGACGCTTGGCGGCATCGTCGCCGTCCAGCTTGCACATCTCGACGATCACCTTGTCAGTGATGCCATGCGCGCGACAAAAATCAGCAATGGCAGTCATCTCGCGCTCGATGGCATCAAAATCGCGGTTCTCGACCGACTCCTGATTCAAAACGTAGTCAATCTCGGTAAAGCCGCACACAGCGTATTCCTCAAACCTCGCAAGCTTCTCCTCAAGCGTCATAGTGCCCTGGGGAAAGTCGATAGCGCCGGCAAGGATGATGTCAGAGCCCTCGAGCATTGCGCGGCCCGTCTCGTACTCCTGCAGGTTCGCAAATACGCAGCGAAAGTTGTACTTTAGCGCCTTCTCAACATACTGCTCAAACGTGTCCTCGGGGGCATCGATATAGTCGATGTATTTATTGATGGGTTTGGCAAGCGTCATGCTGGGCCTCCTTGTTCAGGGCTGACAACCGATTCGTGGTTTCACGCGAAAACCACGTTCAATCTACGCCCGACATGCAAGGACAGCGTCCGCATTCCGGCAAGTGGTATGAAATTAGCCGTAGAAGTATATTTACGGACAGCAAATGGCGCCGCATGCGGATGCCGACAGCCAGGCACCCCCCCCTCAATACACCCTCATGCCCATTCAAATAGCAAGGGGCCCGTATCCCAACGGATACGGGCCCCTTTCGGCCATGACCTATCTCAGCAACAAAGACTACTTGCGGTGAGCGCGGTAGAACTCGATCGCACCATCTTATCCGAGCCGGGGCACGTTCGTATAGCGTGGCGCGTGACGGTTGCAAAACCACCCCATTTGAAACAAACGCAAAAAAGTACTTGCAAAGACACGTTCCGACATATAAGTTGATAAAAGACCGCCGTTGCGGTTTTAAGTAGATCGAGCATATGAAGTTTCAGTTTTTAGCGTGTAAGAGAAAGAAGATCGGCAAAGTACAGCCCCAAACGCAATGACAACTTAATGAGGTAACTGCCACATGTGAGGCACCCAGGGCATTGCTGTCTCGATTTTGAGCACGATGCCTTCCGCCTTGCATGGGCCGTTCCATCCCGCCTCTGCAGCAACTGCCTCACGGGCTCATTGAAAACCGCATAGCACCCCAACGACAGCACATCACCCACGGCAAGCACATCACTCACGACAACCAACACATCAACAAACAGCACGAACATCAACCGATTGGAGAAGCTATGACAAACCACCACGCTGAAGACGGCGATAAGAAAAGCATTCTGGATGCCCGCATTGAGCGAGCATATGCAAACGAATATGACGCCGCCTTTGCCGCCGCGACCATCAAGAACTACGCGTCGCTACCGCTCGCGACGATCTTGGACGACCACCCTCAACTGCTGAAGCGCTGCGCAAAGATCATGGGCGACCCCAACATTCGCAAGCTGACAGACCCCTATGCCCCAAAACGCGACAACGATTCGTACGTTCTTACCGTAGGCTGCCTAGCCCATATGCTTACGGCACTCGACACGAAACTCAAGCTCGAATGGGAACCCGACGAGCGTCATGAACTCGAAAGCAAGCGGAACACCCTGCGCACCGCACTGTTCCTTCCGTTGGACGGGCTCAAGCGCTGCAACGTCGAGCTCAATACACAGGCGCGGCAAAAGCCCGAGGCCACAGGGCAGAAAACTCCAAGACCCCATGCGGCCATCGTCGACCGAAACCAATATAACCGCATGACCGCGCACTTTTCCGCCGAGGGAGCAGCCATAAGGACGCTGATCGACCTGCTGTGCCTCCTGAGCATCAACGAGCTATTTGAGGGCTATCTCGCCCTTGTTCCCGCGACGGCACCCAAGTCGGTAGCAAAGATCATCGAGACCTGCAGGCGCCAGTTTGAGCGCCATCGCAATGGCAGCGAGATGAACGCCAGCATCGCGCAGTACTACGCGGCTCATTACAAAAATGACGGATGTGCCCCTGTCGAGCATCAGCTGCGGCTCGCCTACACCACGCCCGTCGCAACGCTCCATCGCTTTGGAGCCCTTGGCGCTTGCGAGCCGCACGAACAGGCAGCCTGCCCCACAACCGAGCTCGATCTCAGGCTCGGACGAACCCTGTAGCCCGCCAGCCTTTCCGCGGGCAACAATCCTATTCCACAACACAACCAACAGAAAGGAGTCCTCATGGACACCAATCATTCCCCCATCATCAGCCCCCTCACCATGCGTGAATCCGCCCGAGGTATCACGCTCACCAGCATTTACGATGAGATGCTCGCCCGTCGCGAGCTCTCCGTCATGGGAAACATCGAAACCCCAATGGCCCACGACCTATGCCAGCAGATCCGCCTGCTCGATGCCACCGACCCCAGCCGCCCCATCACCATATTTGTCGCCAGCGCCGGCGGAAGCGTGCGATCGGGTCTTGCGATCTATGACGCCATGCGCCTCGCATCGTGCCCCATCCGCACCGTCTGCCTGGAATTCGCCGCGTCCATGGGCGCCGTGATCTTTATGGGCGGCGACGATCGCCGTATGGCGCCCCATGCAGAGCTCATGATTCACGACCCGCTGATCCCCCAGGGGGCAGGCGGCTCGGCACTTGCGCTGCAGGAAACCAGCCGGCGTCTCATGCAGACCCGCAAGACCCTCACGCAAATCCTCTCGGACCGCAGCGGCCTCACGCCCAAGCGCATCCAGTCCCTCACTGCAAAAGACACCTACCTTTCGGCCGAGCGCGCCGTCGAGCTCGGCTTTGCCCACGAAATCCTCTCGACCACCAAGGAGATCGCCCATGTCTAACCTCGCCAGCCGCCTCGCCGCATCTGAGTCCGCATCGTCCACCATCCTCGCCAAGGATCGAACGCTTTCCTGCGACACCCGCCAAACGGGACTCAACAACAACGCACTTGTGATCGGCCCCTCGGGAGCCGGCAAGACCCGAAACGTCCTCAAGCCCAACCTGCTGCAGATGAACGCAAGCTACATCGTGCTCGACACCAAAGGCACGCTCTGTCGCGAAGTGGGACCCGTGCTGGCAGCCCACGGTTGCCGCGTGCAATGTCTCAACTTCGCCGACCTCAACACCGTCCCGGCCCTTGCGCCCGGCATCGAGCGCTGCGGCTACAACCCCCTGAGGCACATTCGCCGCAAGGCGGACGGCAGGCCCAACCAGCAGGACATCCTCTCGGTGGCAAAGGCCATCTGCCCCATCGAGGACAACAACCAGCCTTTTTGGGATCATGCGGCGGCAAACCTGCTGTCGTGCCTTATCGCCTACGTCACCGAACAGCTACCCGCCGACGAGCAGACGATCAGCTCAGTCATCAAGCTGATCGAGCACCTGCAGGACGGTGCCACGGCCCGATTGTTTGACGATCTGATCACGACCGACCCCCAAAGCTATGCCCTCTCGCTATGGCGGCGCTACGCCATTACGCAAAATGCCGAGCGCATGCACGCGAGCATCGTCGGCATCCTTGCCGAAAAGGTCATGTGCCTGGGATTCGACGGTGCGGCACAGCTCTATCGTGAGTGCCATCAGGTGGACTTCGCCTCCATGGGACACACCCCCTGCGCCCTGTTTGTAACCGTAAGCGATATTGACCGCAATCTCGATCCGCTGACCGGCCTCTTTATTACGCAGGCATTTATGGGCCTCATTCGCGAAGCCGATAGGCAGCCCGACGGCAGCCTGCCCGTGCCCGTGCGCTTTATGCTCGATGACTTCGCAAATCTGCAGATCCCCCAGATCGACAACGTGCTCTCGATTATCCGAAGCCGCAACATCTGGGCAACGCTGCTGCTGCAGTCGACCAACCAGCTCGATGCGCTCTATGGCGAGGCACGCGCACGCTCCATCATGGGCAACTGCGACACGCATCTGGTGCTGGCGTTCCAGGATCCCGAGAGCGCCCGGGTGTTTTCCGACCGCGCCGACGCACTGCCCAGCACGCTCATGGCGACGCCGATCGATCGCTCGTGGCTCTTTGTGCGCGGCCACACTCCCGAACAGGTCGAGCGCTTTAGGCTCGAAGACCATCCGCTCTACGGGGAGCTGCCCGAGGCGCAGCGAGGCCAAGCGGAGGCCGAGCTCTAGACGCAGGGCCCTCGCAGCACGCGACGCTCCGGCGAAGATCCTTAAAGGCCGTGCGCCCCGGGGCCACGGCAAAGCAAAGGGGCCCGTATCCAATGGGATACGGGCCCCTGGCTATAAGGCGCGATGCGTTAACAGCAGCGACTACTTGCGGTGAGCGCGGTAGAACTCGATGAGTGCCTGGGTCGAAGCGTCCTGCTCGGCCTTGGCGGCGTCGTCGTGGAAGGCCGGGGTAATCTGCTTGGCAAGCTGCTTGCCCAGCTCGACGCCCCACTGGTCGTAAGAGTCGATGCCCCAGACCGTGCCCTCGACAAACGTGATGTGCTCGTACAGGGCGATGAGCTCGCCGAGTGCGAACGGGGTCAACGTATCGCCGAAGATCGAGGTCGTCGGACGGTTGCCCTCAAAGCAGCGGGCCGGGACGATCTGCTCGGGCGTGCCCTCGGCGCGCACCTCATCGGCCGTCTTACCAAAGGCGAGTGCCTTGGTCTGCGCCAGGAAGTTGCCCAGGAACAGCTCGTGAACATCCTGGCCGCTGTCGGTTGCGGGGTTGGCAGTGTTGGCGAAGGCGATAAAGTCGGCCGGGACCACCACGGTGCCCTGGTGCAGCAGCTGGTAGAAGGCGTGCTGGCCGTTGGTGCCGGGCTCGCCCCAGAAGATCTCACCGGTGTCGGAGGTCACGGCGCTGCCGTCCCAGCGGACGTGCTTGCCGTTGGACTCCATGGTGAGCTGCTGCAGGTAGGCCGGGAAGCGGTGCAGGTACTGGCAGTACGGCAGCACGGCGTGGCTCTTGGAACCGAAGAAGTTGACGTACCAGACGTTGAGCAGGCCCATCAGCGCGACGGCGTTGTTCTCGAGCGGGGTATTGCAGAAGTACTCGTCGATGGCGTGGAAACCCTCGAGGAACTGCTGGAAGCGCTCGGGACCGAGCACGACGATCAGCGACAGACCCACGGCGGAGTCGACGGAATAGCGGCCGCCGACCCAGTTCCAGAAACCGAAGGCGTTGGCGGGGTCGATGCCGAAGGCCTCGACCTTGTCGAGTGCGGTGGAAACGGCAACGAAGTGCTTGGCCACGGCCTCGGCGTTCTGCTCATCAGAGCCGTCGATGGCACCCTGAGCCTTGAGCTGCTCGAGCATCCAGGTCTTGACCTCGCGGGCGTTGGTGAGGGTCTCGAGCGTGGTGAAGGTCTTGGACACGATGATCACGAGCGTGGTCTCGGGATCGAGGCCCTTGAGCTTCTCGGCCTGGTCGTTGGGGTCGATGTTGGAGATATAGCGGCAGTCGATACCGGCGTCGGCATAGGGGCGCAGAGCCTCGTAGGCCATGACCGGGCCCAAGTCGGAGCCACCGATGCCGATGGACACCAGATGCTCGATCTTCTTGCCGGTAACGCCCTTCCACTCACCGGAGCGCACGCGCTCGGCAAAGGCGTACATGCGGTCGAGGACCTCGTGCACGTCGGCGACAACGTCCTGGCCGTCGACGATGAGCTGGCCCTTCTCGGTTGCCGGGCGGCGCAGCGCGGTGTGCAGGACGGCACGGTCCTCGGTGGTGTTGATGTGCTCGCCGGAGAACATGGCATCGCGGCGCTCCTCGAGCTTCACCTCGCGGGCAAGATCGCACAACAGCTTGACGGTCTCATCGGTCACCAGGTTCTTGGACAGGTCGAAGTGCAGGTCACCGGCGTCAAAGCTCAGCTTGTTCACGCGCTCTGCATCGGCAGCGAACCAGGCCTTGAGGTCGATACCTTCGGCCTCGAGCTTCTCCTGATGAGCCTCGAGCGCCTTCCAAGCGGCGGTCGACGTAGCGTCGATAGGTGCGGCAACAGTTGCCATAACGTCCTCCTCAACATACGGGCGCAAACCTCCATGCGCCCGGATAATCAGATGCCCCTATTCTAGCGCAGGTCAAGACCGTAATCAGCGAGCGTTGCCAATCCGCCCCCAAACGGCGACCGACCAAAAAGGGACAGGTTTATTTTGGCAGGTCAAACGCTTTACCTACCAAAAATAGCCCATCTCTTTATGGCAGACATTAGGCCGCGGCGCACACGCTGCCTAGCAACTCACGCAGAGGAGACCCAATGCCCTCAAGCAGTTCGGGAGCGATAATGGCAAAAACGGGAACCTCACCGGCCCCCACGACAGCAGGCACTTTGCCCTCCGAGACAATACATCCATAAGGGACAAAACCGTCTTCGCCGGCATCGAGCGCCGCCATGCGACGCGCGAGTTCGCGCGCAAAGCCTGCAGTATCGGCATCGCCGATCGCCAGGACAAAGTCCACGCCTTCGTCGGTCGCCAGGGCCACGGCCTCGTCGATCAGCTCGTCTCCCCCGTCGCCCTCAACCGAGCCGCAACGAAAAAGCACGCGCTCGAGCAGAGCTCGGTCAAGCGAGCCGAGCGCCGCCGAGACAAGCTCATCGCGCGTATGTTTGTCGCCACCCAGCACCACCAGCGCCTTGGTGCCGCCGTAGTGAGCGACCAATCGTCCACACCAGCGAGCCACGTCTCCATCCGTAACAAGGCGCGTCGGCATACCAAACCCATAGTTGACCATTATCCCCACAACCCTTCCGTGCTTTATGGTGGTATCGATCGTTAGGCTCATGCTACGAAGAGAGGTTTTCCGAGCTGTTTCGCGCTCTTTAGAGCTGCGTTAAAACCCGATGCAACCGCCCGACCATACCTGCCAAAAAGGGACAGGTTTGTTTTGGTCGGTCAAGCGTTTTACCTACCAAAATAAACCTGTCCCTTTTTGGCAGGTTTTGACGATGTCCGGACGAGCGGGTATTATCGAACATGTATTCGATAAGAACATGTGTTTGATGGGAGAACGCGTGGGGCACGGGCGTCACACCTATATCTGCATCGACCTCAAGACGTTTTACGCCAGCGTCGAGTGCGTCGACCGCGGGCTCGATCCGCTCACCACCCATCTGGTCGTTGCCGACGAATCACGCGGGCGTACGACCATCTGCCTCGCCATTACCCAGGCCATGAAAGACCTCGGGATACACAACCGCTGTCGCCTGTTTGAGATTCCCGACGGCATCGACTACATCAAGGCCGTACCGCGCATGCAGCACTACATGGAGGTGTCGGCGCAGATCTACGGTATCTACCTGGAATACGTCAGTCCGCAAGACGTTCACGTCTACTCAATTGACGAGTGCTTTATCGACGTGACACCCTATCTAGAGCTCTACCATACCAATGTCAAAAGCTTTGCCTGCATGCTGCGCGATGAGGTCCTCGCGCGCACCGGCATCACGGCGACAGTCGGCATCGGCCCCAACCTATTCCAGGCCAAGGTGGCGCTCGACATTACCGCTAAGCACGTACCCAGCCGCATCGGTATACTCGACGACGAGACCTTTCGCAAGGAGATCTGGCCCCATCGCCCCATCACCGATATCTGGGGTATCGGCCCCGGCGTGGCAGATCGCCTCGAAAAGTACGGGGTATACGATCTGATGGGTGTCGCCGCGCTCGACGAAAACCTGCTCTACGACGAGCTCGGCGTCAATGCCGAGTATCTTATCGACCACGCCTTTGGGCGCGAGCCGACAACTATCGCCGATATTCAGGCCTATCGCCCGCAGGCAACTTCAACCACCACAGGACAAGTGCTCTCGAAGGGTTATGCCTACGAGCAGGCCTACACCGTCTTGCGCGAGATGGTCGACAACGCCGTACTGGACTTGGTCGATAAGCACGTGGTCTGCGACAGCATCTCGCTCTTTGTAGGCTACGCGAGCGAGCGCGCCGACATACGCCGCCTCGACGCCAGCGGCACAGCGCAATATGTGGACGGATGCGGACATTTGCGTTCGAGCACGTCGAGCATCGAACCCGCCGCAACCGCCGGCCCCGAGCTCGCACCCCGTGCACCCAAGCCCGTCCAGCGCGATGACGAACGACGCCGTCTGGTACGTGAGGCGCAGGCAATCGATGGCATCTTTGTGGGAGAGCATGGCGGCAAACCGCGTGGCGGCTATGCCGCGCTCTTTGCGCACTCTAACGCTTCGCGCAAGCTGCCCGAGCGCACCAATTCGTTTAAGAAGATCATGGGCTATTTCGATGAGCTCTGGGCGCAGACCGTCGATCCCAAACGGCCGGTCAAGCGCATCAACCTGGGATTTGGCAACCTCATGCCCGAGGAATTTGCCACCATCGATCTGTTCAGCGATGTTAAGGCCGATGAACGCGAGCGCGACCTGGCCCGCGCCGTTCTGGCCGTGAAGGGCAAGTACGGCAAGAACGCCCTGGTCAAGGGATTAAGCTTTACCGCCGGCGCCACCGCACGCGAACGCAACGATCAGGTAGGAGGACATCGTGCCTAAGGCCCAACAACAGCCGATGCGGCCGCCGACACCTTTTGAACGCCTGGCGGACCCCGAGGGAAGACGTCGCGCCGCCGACCCCAGGCTCACCGCCAACGGTGCCGTTCGCGCCAACCGCGCCGCGCAGTTTATGCCCTTTGCCGCCCTCACGGGATACTATGAGCTCGTGCGCAAACAAGAGATCTCTGTTGAGCCCAAATGCGAACTCACGGAAGAAAAAGCCCTCGAACTTTCAAAAAAGCTCGAGGGCCTCAAACGCGGCGACTTGGTGCGCGTCACTTATTACGATACATACGGCTATCGTAGCCGCACCGGCATTCTCGACGAAGTGCTCCCCGCGTTCAAGCTGCTCAAACTCCGAGACATCGCCATCGGCTTCGACGATATCCAAGACATCGAGCTGCGCGGCCGAGCCTAGGCGCAAGCGTACGCCCGGCCCTACGGCTTCATGACGTAATAGCCCGCATCCCTCACGGCAGCCTCAAGCACCTCACGATCGATCGGGTTTTTAGAACGGATGCACGCCGTGTGGTCTGTATACGTCACTGTGGCCCAAATGCCATCGAGAGCGTTGAGGGCGTTCGTCACATTTTGCGCGCAGCCGCCGCAGCTCATACCGCCAATAAGCAGCTCATAGCTATAGGGGTAGTGAGACACATCGATGTCCGCGACCGCGACCCTCTTGACCTTCTTTCTGCCCGCCCCATCGCCGCAACAGCATTTGCCATGCGCCGATGCGACAATACGCCGGAATCCAAAAAATAAGCCGGCGGCAATTACGGCAAGCACAATGATGTTTGCAGGGTTAAGCAAATCCTCCATATTGGTTATTTCCTGGGCTATCCCTACGACGACGTGCACGAGTTTATCGTCCAGCGCGGCGAGAACTACACGGTCTTTGGCGCCTGGAAGGTCTACACAAATGTCGAGCAAGCGCTTGCGACGTTCGAATCCTACCGCGCTTGCACGCAGCACCTCACCCATGTCTATCAGCAGGGCCACAGCCTCGCAAAACTTGCCCAGGCAACCCGATAGAACATACAAACCGCGGCCGCACGCCGCACAACCGAAAGGAAAACATATGAGCAAGATCGCAGTCGTCTACTGGAGCGGCACAGGCAACACCGAAGCCATGGCAAACCTCGTTGCCGAGGGCGCGGCGTCAGCCGGCGCCGAGGCAGAGGCCGCCTGTCGCGCCCTTGGAGCCGAGCTCGCCTAACGGCGATAAGCTCCGCCCATACGCGGCTCTGCACCAAAACACATTCGCATCCCAACAAAAACGGGGCTGGATCCAAATCCAGCCCCGTTTTCTGCTATGTCAGCCACATAAAGCAGCTACGAGATATTGCCCAAGAACGCCTTGGTGCGCCCGCTCTTGGGATGGTCGAAGACCTCGCTCGGCGTGCCCTCCTCCACGATAACGCCGCCGTCCATAAAGACGACGCGGTCGGCGACGTCGCGGGCAAAGCCCATCTCGTGCGTCACCACGATCATCGTCATGCCGTCACGCGCAAGATCGCGCATGACACCCAGAACGTCGCGGACGAGCTCGGGGTCAAGCGCCGACGTAGCCTCGTCAAAGAGCATCACGTGCGGATTCATCGACAGGGCGCGGGCGATGGCCACGCGCTGTTGCTGGCCGCCCGAAAGCTGGCTCGGCATAAAATCGATGCGCTCGGCCAGACCGACCTTGGTCAGCTCCTCGACGGCAATCTTCTCGGCCTCTTCCTTGCTGCGCTTGAGCACCTTTTGTTGCGCAAGCATGACGTTCTTTTTGACCGACAGGTGCGGGAACAGATTGAACTGCTGAAACACCATGCCCAAGTGCGTACGCACCTTATTGAGGTCGACGCCCTTGGCGCACACATCCACGCCCTCAACGACAATCGAGCCGCTCGTGGGCTCCTCAAGACGGTTAATGCAGCGAAGCATCGTCGACTTACCCGAGCCCGAGGGGCCCAGGACCACGACGACCTCACCCTTGTGCACATCCAGATCAATGTCGCGCAGGACCACGTTATCGCCAAAGGCCTTCTGGAGATTCTTGATGCTGACGACGACCTCGTTCGAGTTATTGGTTTCGCTCATAATAGAACCTCCTTACAGACCTGCAATATGATCGGCGGGTGTCGCGACAACCTGTCCGGCGCTCTTGGTGGGACGCTTCTTTTTGGTTTCGGCCGTCCCCAGAAGTCTCGCCTCAAGACCGCTCACCAAGCGCGCAAGCGGCAGGGTAATGACCAGATAGAACAGGGCGGCAACCACATACGGCGTGATGGAGCCCGTCGTCGCCACGATGGTGCGGGCATTCATGACGATCTCGACCACGCCCACGGCGGCGAGCAGCGACGTATCCTTGTAAAGCAGGATAAACTCGCTGGTCAGCGTAGGCAGGACATTGCGGAACGTCTGCGGAATCATAACGTAGAGCAACGTCTGAAAGGCATTCATGCCCAGCGAGCGGGCAGCCTCGTTTTGGCCCTTGGGAATCGACTGAATACCGGCACGGAAGATCTCGCACAGGTACGCAGACGAGTTCATGGCCATGACGATAACGCCCAAGACGTAGTCGTCCACCTTGACGCCGGCAAGTGGCAAGCCAAAGAACGCGATATAGATCTGCAGGAACGCCGGCGTACCGCGGATGATATTCACGTAGATGCCGGCAAGACAGCGCAGAATGCGCGACTTGGAGATGCGCATGAGCGACAAGGCAAAGCCAAAGGGGATTGCCAGCGGAAACGCCACAAGCACGATCGAGAGCGACATAAGGAAGCCCTTAAATACGACCGGCAGGCTCTGGACCAAAATGACCGGGTTCAAGAACAGACGCAGGAACATATTGGAATTCCAAGCCTCGACCCACGGCTGTTCCTTAAGATCGGCCTGGAAGTTATCGAAGGCCGTCACGCCCTTAATCTCGACGGAAGGAATCTTGGAAATCTTCTTGGTCGAACCGTCGGCGAGCGTATAGGTGCCGCTAAAGGCCTCGTCGCCGCCTTCGACGGGGAAGGTCACGCCGTACACCTCGACACGGAAAAAGCCGCCGGCAGGCGCCGTCTCGCCAAAGTCGATCTTGAGCGTCTGGCCATCAGCCGTGCACGTGGGCTTCATGGGTGTGCGATCCATGAGGTCCTCGCCCGAGAGCATCGTCAATCGCGTGTCATCGGTACCAAACGTCGTGCCGTCGACAAACGTCAGCGAAAGACCGCTCAGCTCCTCGTCGGCGTCGGCCTGAACTTCCCAGGTAATGCGTGTCTCGGTGCCGCCGACCACATCGCTGCCCGAACCGGTGTTGGGTCGGGCGGTAATCTTTGCGGTCTCAAGCGCTTGGGCAGTCGAGGGCGCAGATGCCCCCACGCACACCAGCGCGAGCGCCACGGCCATGACGCAGGCTAGCTTTTGGAGCAAGGCGGGTAGTGAAGAACGCTGCCCAGCGGCCCCTTTGTTCAGTCGAGACAAGGTGGCTCCTATCGTAGAAGTTGCCGGCAAATAGAGACGGAAACACTCTCCGTCGAGAGAAGCGCAAAGGCCCTCTCCGCTAAACGGAAAGGGCCCAAACGCAATCAAGTATCTGTTTACTTGATGTTGTACTTAGCCATGAGGGCGTCAACGGTACCGTCGTCGGTCAGGTCCTTGATGGCCTGGTTGATGTCGTCCTTGAGCTTGGTATTGCCCTGGTTGATGGCAATGGCGTACTCCTCGCCGGTGCTGATCTGTTTAACCGTGTGGCAGGTGTTGAACTGCTCGGCGGTCAGCTGGCTGGCAACGGAGCGGTTGGTGACTACGGCATCGCCCTTGTCGGACTGCAGGGCGCTGAAGCACTCGGTAGCGTCCTTGTAGGGGATGATCTTGGCCTTGGGGAAGTTCTCCTGAGCAAAGGCCTCGGCGGTCGAGCCAGACTGGACGATAATGGTAGCGTCGGCGTTGTTGAGCTTCTCGCTGTAATTGTCGGCCGTGATGTCGGTGTTATCGACCTTGGTCACGATAGCCTGATCGTCCATGTAGTAGGAATCGGAGAAAGCGACTTCCTTCTCACGCTCGGGCGTGTCGGTGATAGCCGCAATGGAGACGTCATACTTGGTGCCCGAAGCGACGCCGGGGACGAGCGTGTCGAAGTCGTTGTTGACGTACTCGACATCCAGGCCCAGCTTGTCGCCGATAGCCTTGATGAGCTCAAGGTCAAAGCCCTGATAATCGCCGTTGTCATCCTTGTACTCAAACGGAGCGTACTCGGCAGAGGTGCCGACGGTCAGCGTACCGTCCTTGACGAGCGCGTACTCCTTGGAGCCGTCGACCTTCTCGACCTTAGCGTCGTCAGAGCTGCTGGAACCGGCATCAGAACCAGAGGTGGC
This sequence comes from Collinsella sp. LCP19S3_D5, assembly GCF_052121415.1. NCBI lineage: Bacteria > Bacillati > Actinomycetota > Coriobacteriia > Coriobacteriales > Coriobacteriaceae > Collinsella > Collinsella sp. LCP19S3_D5. The sequence goes on along the minus strand of NZ_JBQKEH010000009.1, from coordinate 68,725 downwards.
GTTGGACGAGCCGCAGCCCGTCAGTGCGAGGGCGAGCGCCATGGCGCCCGTGGCGGCAAATGCGCCAAGCTTCTTCAGCTTCATAATCAGTCTCCTTCCAATGGCCCCATGTGATTCAGGGGCCTGCAAAAACTGAGGGCTATTATGCACCCGCGTGAGAGAATCTGCAATTAGAAAACTGATTGAAACAAACCCATAACGTGAATGGAACACTCCACTTTATGACAGTCATTACTGCTGCAATGACCTTAATAGTTTAATTTCAGCCGCATAACCTGCAAGTTCGTTCGGCGTTTCCAAAATGAATGGCAGTGATCGCAGGCAGCTATTCGATACAATATTCTGCATAACCTGCATTCCACCGCCAAGTTCCTCGCTGCCGAGGTAACCCTTGCCGATGCATTCATGCCGGTCCTTATGGGCACCGCGGGGATTCTTGGAATCATTGATATGCACAGCGCGCAGGCGCTCGATACCCACCACACGATCGAACTCGTCGAGCACACCGTCAAGATCTTGGACGATATCATAGCCGGCGTCATTTACATGGCAGGTGTCCAGGCAAACGCCCAGCTTGGCCGACAGCTCGGGGCGCCTGTCAGCAACGCCCTCGATGATGATCGCCAGTTCCTCAAAGCTGCGGCCCACCTCGGTGCCCTTGCCGGCCATGGTCTCGAGCAGCACCGTCGTCTGCTGGCCCTCAAACATCACCTGGCACAGGGTGTCGACGATCATCTGAATGCCGGCGTCGGAGCCCTGTCCCACATGCGCACCGGGATGGAAATTGTAGAAGTTGCCGGGCAGCGCTTCCAGACGCTGCAGATCCTCAGCCATGGCCTCCAGGGCAAACTCGCGCGCCCGCTCTTTGGCCGAGCAGGGGTTATAGGTATACGGAGCATGGGCCACGAGGGGACCAAAATCGTTTTGTTCCATAAGCTCGCGTAGGGCCGCCACGTCATGCATGTCAAGGTCTTTCGCCTTGCCGCCGCGCGGGTTGCGCGTAAAGAATGCAAAGGTATTGGCGCCAATGGATAGTGCCGTCTCCCCCATCGCCCGATAGCCCTTCGTCGTGGATAGGTGACACCCAATCGTCAGCATCCCCAGCTCCCCCTCATCAGTTACGGTGAAATAGTTCCTGTTGATGCCTTATTCTGCCGCAAACAGGAACTATTCCACCGCAAGTTATAAAAGGGTCATGAGGAGCGCGTTTTGCCGAAGGCCTTAAGCACCGCCGTCACGGGGCCAGGCTGGAAACGTCGGCGCACATCGTCGAGACGCTCGGGAATATCGATGTGCTGCGGGCAGTGGCGTGCGCATTTGCCGCACTTGACGCAATTGCTCACCAACTTGGGCTCGCTTGTGCGCACCGCACTCGCCGTAAAGTACTGCGATAGACCCGTAAACCAGCTGTGCGCATAGCTTGCGTTGTAGGCGGCAAAACACCCAGGAATATTGATGCCTTTAGGACACGGCATGCAATAGCCGCATCCCGTGCAGGGCACGCGATTCGATTTTTCAAACTCCTCCAGCACGCGTGCGATGGCATCGAGCTGAGTAGCTGTCATCGAATCCGGCAGGGCCCGATCGGCCAACGCCGCGTTCTCATCCACCTGCGCGGTATCGGTCATACCCGAAAGCAGCATCGTCACCTGAGGATGATTCCACACCCACGAAAGCCCCCAGGCGGCAGGGGTGCGCAAATGCGGGTCACAGGCGTCATCGAGCACAGCGCGGGCCCGCGGGGGCAGCTTGCCTGCTAGACGCCCGCCCAGTAGCGGCTCCATCACAAACACCGCGAGGCCTCGCTCGGCGGCGGCCATGAGCCCCGCCGTTCCCGCTTGGTAACGCTCACCGGCATAGTTGTACTGTATCTGGCAAAAATCCCAGTCATATGCGTCAAGCATCGTCAGGAAATCCGCCGCGCTGCCGTGATACGAAAAACCAATCTGGCGAATGCGCCCCGCCGCCTTTTGACGCGCGATCCAGTCCTCGATGCCCAACGCCACCACACGTTCCCACTGGGCGGGCGAGGTGATGTTGTGCATGAGGTAGTAGTCGATATGGTCAGTCCGCAGGCGGCGCAGCTGCTCATCAAAGAAACGGTCGAAATCCTCCGCGCACTTGCACGAGGCGTGCGGCAGCTTGGTCGCGAGCAAAACCTGGTCGCGCAGGCCCAAGCGCTCAAGCGAAGCGCCTACGCAAGCCTCGTTGCCGGGATAAAGATAAGCCGTATCCAGGTAATTTATCCCCTGCTCCACGGCGCGGGAAATGATAGCATCGGCTGTCTTCGCATCGGGGCGTCCCGGCGCACCGGGAAACCTCATGCACCCCAGCCCCAACGCCGAGATACGGTTACCGCTTTTGGGGTCAACGCGATACTGCACGGCCCCTCCTCCCCCATCGAAGCTCTGACGCGGCGAAACAAACCCGTCACGTCACCGAAACACATCGGAATCGCAATCGAGAACGTATCGTAACCCAACAGAAATCGAGTCGTCATGGCAGCGCTTTAACATCAGCAAAAAGTCCGATGAAAGGAGCCAGCCATGCCCACGCTCGACCTTTGGAACCTCGCCACCCAGCTCAAAAGCACCGATTACCGCTGGATCGACCTCACCCACACGCTCTCGTGCGACACCCCGCACTGGTTTGGCTTTAAGCCATTTGAGTCCACCAAGCTCTTCGACTACCTGCCCGGCACGCCCGAGGATATGCTCGCGCCCATGCGTTGCTTCCAGTATTCGGTCGCCTCGCAGTACGGCACCCACGTCGATGCGCCGCGCCACTTTCATGTTGACGGCCGCTCCCTCGGCGAGATCGAGCCCGTCGAGTTTATGCATCCGCTCTGCGTGATCGATAAGCACGAGGAGTGCGCCGCAAACCCCGACTTTATCCTGACTATCGATGACCTCAAAGCTTGGGAGGACGAGCACGGTCGCATTCCCGAGGACGCATTCGTCGCCTTCCGCTCCGACTGGTCCAAGCTCGCCGACCTCGAAAACAAGGGCGAGGACGGCCAGCCCCACTATCCCGGCTGGGACCTCGACGCCATAAAGTGGCTCGTTGAAGAGCGCAACATCGGCGCCATTGGCCACGAACCGGCAGACACCGACCCCGCAACCATTACCACACACGAGGACGCCTACCCCTATCCCGGCGAACAATACATCCTCTCGGTCGACCGTTACCAGATCGAGGTCATGGACCATCTGGACGAGCTTCCCGCCACAGGCGCCGTCATCTTCTGCACCTTCCCCAAGGTGCGCGATGGCGTTGGATATCCCGCGCGCGTTTTTGCCATCTGCCCCGCGGCATAAGTTCCCATGCGTTTGTTCTTCTAAATTCAGCCTCCGGTGTACGCCACATGCCCCAGCGGCATACAATCCATCAGGCGCCCCGCACGCGGGCGCCTTTTTGTGAGGAGATGATTCACATGCAGATCAACAAGGTCGCCTTTATCGGCAAGGGCGGCGTCGGCCTGCTCTACGGCAGTACGATTGCCAAGGCCCTCGGCAATGACGCCGTCGAATACGTCATGGATGACGCGCGTTTCGAGCGCCACGTGGGCGATGCGCTCACCGTCAACGGAAAGCCCTGCGCGCTCAAGTCCGTCCGCGCCAGCGAGGCAACGCCCGCCGATCTGGTCATTCTCACGGTCAAGACGACGGAGCTCAGACAAGCACTCAAGACTATGGAGCGCGTCGTGGGACCCAACACACTCATCGCCTCGCTGTGCAACGGCATTACGAGCGAGCAAAAAATAGCCGAGCGCTTTGGCTGGAAGCACACCGTCCTGGGCATCTGCCAGGGCATGGACGCCGTATTCCTTAACGGCGCGCTCACCTTTACCAATGCGGGCGAGATTCGCTTTGGCGCGGCAGCAGGCACCGAGCCCGCAACCGTCACCGCCATCGATGAGCTCTACACGCGCTGCGGCATCGCCCATACCGTCGAGAGCGACATTGCGCACCGCATGTGGGCCAAACTCATGCTCAACGATGGCATCAACCAGACCTGCATGGCCTACGGCGGCACGTACGGGAGCGCCACGGAACAGGACTCCGAGCAGCGTCGCTGCTTTGTTTCCGCCATGCGCGAGACACTTGCGGTCGCCAACGCCGAGGGCGTTGAGCTTACCGAGGCAGACCTGACGCAGATGGTGCACCTCATCGAGGGAATCGACCCCGCCGGCATGCCCTCGATGGCGCAGGACCGCATCGCACAACGTAAAACCGAAGTCGAGGAGTTCGCGGGCACCATCTGCCGCCTGGCCGCCAAACACGATATCCAAGTGCCGCAAAACGATTGGCTCTACCAGAGGATTCGCGAAATAGAAAGCAGCTGGTAGCCTCGCCCGCACGGCGGCGCGCGCAATGTAAGCAGACAGGCCTTCGCGAGGATCCCATCGCTCGCGAAGGCCTGTCGCATTTAGGCCGAGGCTAAAACTGAGGCTCGTTTTGCGACTCCGGGACCTCGTCCTCGTCATCGCGGCAAAGCACCACGCCGGCGCTTCCCAACAGCGCCGCTGCAATCAAGGCGCTCACAACCACAGGAGCGGCACCCGTAGTGGACTGCAAGCCGGCAACTAACGCCGCCGTCGGACCAAGACATCCGATCAAAAGGGCAACGACGGCAATAGCGACATCTCGAGCGTTCATGGGATCACTTCCTCCACGAGAAAGACCTTGTTTCTCATGACTTAGTATGCCCCGTGCCCATATGCCCAACGTAGTGCCACGGTAAGGGCTCTGTTAACCCAAATGCATATAAAAACGGGCGCCTTTACATTGCCCGAAAGCTCGGTAAAGACGCCCGTCCATCATGTGCAATCGATGCCGACAGATTACCAACCGGTGTAGTAATCGGTAGTTCCGGCTGCGCAACCCGAATCGTAGACCTTGCACTCGCCCTTAGAGCCTGTAAAGGTCGAGCCCTGGGACTTATCGCTCGCAGCCACCACGTAGTAGCCGTCGGAATCACGCCAAAAGCCCTCGGAATCCAGCGTCCACTCACCCGTGCGGTGGTGATACAACACGTTGCTGCTGTAATAGGTCTCGCGACGACCGTTGTAGTTATTGACGCCGCTCGAGCGCGTCAGGCCCGAGCCGTTCGCGTAATACGCAGCAGACGCGTAAGACGAGCCGGAGCCGGCGTTGTAATACGAAGCCTGAACGGGCTCGGCAGCTTCTGCCTCGACGGCCGCAGCCTCGAGCGCCTCGCGCTTAGCATCCTCGAGCGTGGAGCGAAGCTCGTCGAGCTCGGCCGACTTCGCGTCGACCTCCTCCATCGTCAAAAGACTGCCCGCACCGTCGATACAACCCTGCAGTACAGCGCGCTCGTCATCGGTGGCATAGTCACCGTACATGTTCATGATGATCTGCGCGCGGACCTCTAGGGAATCGCGCTTGGCCCCCATCGAGGCGTTCCACTCCTGCATGGAGCCAAAGCCGTCGCCACGATAGTCGACGGGCTGCATCAGGGTCGCCTCGGACGGCGTTGATCCGACCGCGTCGGACAGTGTTGCCGCGTGGGCATCGGTTACGCCGGCACCCACTAAAAGCGCCACGGCAAGCGTGGCAGAAAGGGCAGCGGCCTTCGGTTTTCGTGAATCGATCCTCATGTAGCTGGAAACCTCCGTAGTGAGTTTTTGCTGCGTTTAAGCTGCGTGTGATTCGATCGCGCTGCATAGTACCCCGAGTAAATCGTGACCTGCGCTTTTTCTCAAAAGGTGCACGTCATTTGCGTAAAACTCACATCCTCTCAACAGGAGTTTTCCACATCTCGATTGCATAAATCATGCCAAAAACCCTGTAATAGCGCCCTTCCTATGCAAAAAAGGCGCCTGCGCAACCATTGTTCGCGCAGGCGCCTTGAGCAGGCATTTTATGCAGTTCAGTTATACCTATCGAGTCGCAAGGGGCCCTTGCACAAGTCGCCTTACTCGTCCAGCGCGGCAAAGGCCTGCTTCAGATCCCAAATGATGTCCTCGGCGTTCTCGGTACCAATGGAAAGACGGATTGTAGAGGGCGTAATGTTCTGCTCGGCAAGCTCCTCGGAAGAGAGCTGGGAGTGCGTGGTGGTAGCCGGGTGCACGACGAGCGACTTGACGTCGGCCACGTTGGCGAGCAGCGAGAACACCTGCAGGTGGTCAATGAACTTCCAAGCAGCCTCCTGGCCGCCCTTGATCTCGAAGGTGAAGATCGAGGCGCCGCCACGGGGGAAATACTTCTGGTACAGCTCATGGTCGGGGTGCTCGGGCAGGCTCGGGTGGTTCACCTTGGCAACATGGCCGTCACCGATCAGGAACTCAACGACCTTCTTGGTGTTCTCGACATGGCGGTCAACGCGCAGCGACAGGGTCTCGGTGCCCTGGAGCAGGACCCAGGCGTTAAACGGGCTAATGCAGGCGCCCTCGTCACGCAGCAAGATAGCACGGACATAGGTCGCGAAGGCAGCGGGGCCGGCGGCCTCGGCAAACGAGACGCCATGGTAGGAGGGATTGGGCTCGGCGATCTGCGCATACTTGCCGCTCGCCTTCCAGTCGAAGTTGCCGCCATCGATAATCACGCCGCCCAACGAGGTGCCGTGGCCGCCAATAAACTTAGTTGCAGAGTGAACGACGATGTTGGCGCCGTGCTCCAGCGGACGGAACAGATACGGGGTGCCGAAGGTGTTATCGACAACAACCGGAAGACCATGCTTCTTAGCGACCTCGGAGATAGCGTCGATGTTGGGGATATCGGAGTTGGGGTTACCGAGCGTCTCGAAGTAAATGACCGTGGTGTTGTCCCTGATGGCGCCCTCGACCTCGTCCAGGTTGTGGGCATCGACGAAGGTGGTCTCGACACCAAACTGGGAGAGCGTGTGCTCCAGCAGGTTGTAGGAACCACCGTAGATGGTCTTTTGGGCCACCACATGGTCGCCGGCCTGAGCGAGGGCCTGCAGGGTATAGGTGATGGCGGCGGCGCCAGAGGCGACGGCAAGACCTGCAACGCCGCCCTCGAGCGCGGCAATGCGGTCCTCAAAGACGCCCTGGGTGGAGTTGGTCAGACGACCGTAGATATTACCGGCGTCGGCAAGGCCAAAGCGGTCAGCGGCGTGCTGGGAGTTGCGGAACACATAGCTCGTGGTCTGGTAGATAGGCACGGCGCGGGAATCGGATGCGGGGTCGGCGCTCTCCTGGCCAACGTGCAGCTGCAGGGTGTCGAAACCAAAGGTGTGCTCGGGGTTGTTGATAAACTGGCTCATAATGATCTCCTTGATCAAACAAAAGTAATAAGAGTAAGAGAAGTAAGTCGCCGTCTCCTGATCACGCCGACGGGCGCAAGCAGGAGCCCGGCATTCGTCTTAGTAAGCAGTTCATATGCGGTCCTCCTTTTGACAACCCGTTCTCGTGGTCGGCTTAATTACCTACCGCCTTTGTGTGTTTTGAATAGTACGAGCATTGTTTCGCGCGGTCAATCACTTAAAAGCGCTAACCTGTTATCGGTTTTTTAGATAGCTATCGAAAGGACGGGTGCCGATGACCCTCCAGCAGCTTCGTTTTCTTATCGCCGTGGCAGAATCCGGCTCAATTAACGCCGCAGCTCAGCGCCTCTATACCGCGCAATCCAATATCTCCAACGCCGTCAAAAGCCTAGAGCAGGAGCTCCGTCTGGAAATCTTTACGCGCTCCAGCCGCGGCGTCACACTCACCAACGACGGCACCGAGCTTTTAGGCTATGCGCGCCAGGTCGTAGAGCAGGCCGATATGCTCGAGGCCCGCTACGAGGACGGCGGCACACCCCAGGCACGCCTTGCCGTCTCGGCCCAGCACTACGCTTTTTCGGTCGAGGCCTTTGTCAACGTCGTCGAGCGCTGCCGCGACAGTAAGTTTGAGTTCATCATGCGCGAGACCACCACGTCACAGATCATCGACGACGTCCGCGCATTTCGCAGCGATATCGGCATTCTGTATCTGGATGACTTTAACGCCCGCGTCCTGCAGAAGGCCTTCGCCGACGCCCGCGCAAGCTTCCATCCCCTCTTCGATGCAACGGTCCACGTCTTCGTTAGCGAGCGCCATCCGCTCGCACGCCGCCCCCAGCTATCGCTTGCCGACCTTACGCCCTATACGCGCTACAGCTTTGAGCAGGGGACCTCGAACTCCTTCTATTACGCCGAGGAGCCGTTTAGCTATATCCCCTGCGACCGCAACATCCGCGTTTCCGACCGTGGCACGCTCACCAATCTGCTCATCACGTCGAACGGTTACACTTTGTCGACCGGTGTCCTCTCCAATGAAATGCAATGGGGCATGGCATCGATCCCGTTGGCAGACGCCCCAATGATGCGCGTGGGCTACATCATGCACGATGAGCGCAAGCCCTCTCCCCTGCTGCGGCAATACCTCGACGAACTCGAACGCATCATCCACGAAAACCAACCATTTGGGGACGGGATAGAAATGGCAGATTTAAAAGCCCTCTAGCTCTTGACAATTCAGGTCGCCCATCTTTCTTGGCGACAACGTCTCCACCATCCTTGTGGAGCGGCGCGCCTCGCATAAAACAGGATGGACCGGGCGCTACAATAGACAGCCGCAAGAGAGGAACTCGACGAAAGGAAGTCTGTGAAGGTCATCATCTATACCGACGGCTCGGCTCGATCCAATCCGGGACGCGGTGGCTACGGCGCCGTGCTCAAATACACCAACCCCGCCGGCAAGACCTTCACCTCCGAGCTTTCGCGTGGCTACGCCAAGACCACCAACAACCGCATGGAGCTCATGGCGGTCATCGTGGCGCTCGAGGCACTCAACCGTCCCTGCGAGGTCGAGGTCCACTCCGACTCGCAGTACGTCGTCAACGCCTTTAACAGGCACTGGATCGACGGTTGGAAAAAGCGCGGATGGAAAACTGCCAACAAGCAGCCCGTTAAGAACCGCGACCTGTGGGAGCGCCTGCTTGCCGCAAAGAGCAAGCATAAGGTGGAGTTCATCTGGGTTAAGGGGCATGCCGGCCACGAGCTCAACGAGCGCTGCGACGAACTCGCCACCACCGCGGCCGATGGAGTCAACCTCGATATCGACACCGGCTTTAACGAGAGCGACCTGTAATAGCGTTTTCGCGCAGCTTTATATCCCCACGCGCTACACTCATCCTGTAGACCAAAACAACGCAAGGGGGACGTATGCTGCGCATCGCGACCATCGGCACATCCATGATCACCGACGACTTTATCCAGGTCGTCAATGCCAACGACCAGGCTGTATTCGTAGGCACGCTCTCGCGCAACGCCGAGCGCGGCGCCGCCTTTACTGCCGAGCACGGCGGCGAACGAAACTTTACTTCACTTGATGAGCTTGCAGCAGCCGCCGACGTCGACGCCGTCTATATCGGCAGCCCAAACGCACTTCACTACGAGCAGGCCCTTGCCTGCATCGCCAGCGGCAAGCACGTCATCGTCGAGAAGCCCTTCTGCGCCACCGAGGCGCAGGCGCTGGAAGTCTTCCGCGCCGCCGAGGCGGCGGGCGTCGTAGCCCTCGAGGCCATGCGCCCGCTCCATGACCCCGCTTTCCACGCCATCGAGGACGCCCTGGGCGAGATTGCGCCCATTCGTCGCGCCTCACTGCGCTTTGGCAAGTATTCTTCACGCTACAACGAGGTTCTCGCGGGACGCGCCACCAACATCTTCGACTGCCACATGGCCTCGGGCTCCCTCATGGATATTGGCGTCTACACCGTCGAGCCCATGGTCGAGATCTTCGGCATGCCCTCCGGCCTTACGAGCATGGCTACTCTGCTCGACCCCACCACGCAAGAGCTCACCCATGGCCCCATCGATGGCTGCGGTTCCATCCTCGCCAGCTACGGCGGTGGCCGTATCTCCGTCGAGCTCGCGCACTCCAAAATTACGAATGACCTACTGCCCTCGCAGATCGAAGGCGAGCGTGGCACTATCCAGATTGACCATCTGTCCACGCCCCGCAACGTCCGCATCGACTATCGCGGCGATGTCGTACGCGGCTCGGCGACCGAGGCGCCGCGCGAACAGAGCGACAACGGCCGCGTGCTCGACCTTCCCAAATCGAGCAACACCATGGAATACGAACTCGCAGACTTTATCACCGCCATCGGCGGCATCGATAACGTCAAGGAAGAGATTTGGGAGACCCCGGCGGGACGTCACGAGCTTGGCCACTATCGCGATGTCACGCTTGTCTCGCTGCGCATCATGGATGCCGTGCGCCAACAGGCCGGCATTACCTTCCCCGCCGATTCTGTCAAGCAGGCCTAGCGATGGGTATTTTCGACAAGCTTTTCTCGGGCGTCGCCGGCGGCAGCCGCGAGCCCCAAAAGCCCTCTGGCGTCGAGCTCGAGCTGCGCCGCAGGCTTACTGTGCTCGCAAGCGACGAGGCCACTCAAGACACTCCCCTGCGCTATTTCCTGCGCTGGGAGGGACAGGTCCAAGGCGTTGGTTTTCGCTTTACCAACACCAACCTCGCGCAGGCACGCGCACTCACCGGCTGGGTGCGTAACATGGAAGACGGCTCAGTCGAGATGGAGATACAGGGAGCTCCAGCAAACATCCTATCTCATCTTGAGGCGCTTCATGCCTCCTACGAGCGCATGGGAACGCGTTTTCGCCTCGTAGACGCCCAGGTCCGAGCCCCACTTGCCAATGAAGACGGTTTCACTCCTCATTATTAGTATTGTGTGCTAAATACGGTATCATTTACCTACGACCGTTAATAGAAAAGAGGCGAGGCGCATGGCGGTGCAAAGAAGGAATACCAGGCAGCGAAAGCTAGTTCTTGATGCCGTGCGCCAAAGCTACAACCATCCCACCGCCGAAGAGATCTACAACGCTGTGCGCGCGCAGGATGACAAAATCAGCCGCGGTACGGTCTACCGCAACCTCAATCTCTTGGCCGATGCCGGGGAGATTCTCTCGATTAAAACGCCGGGCGGCAGCCGCTTCGATCGTGCCATCGAGCCGCATGCGCATATCATCTGCACCTCGTGTGGCCGCGTCATCGATGTGCCGCTCCCCTTCAATACCCAGCTCGACGCCAGGGCATCCGAACAAATCGGATGGAGCGTCAGCTCGCACTACACCATCTTCGAAGGCCTCTGCCCCAACTGTAGGTAGATTTTGGGACATGCCTTAAAATCAACTTTTCACCGATTGCGGCAAAAGAAAGATTTCCAGGCATGTCCCAAATGTCTACTCAGCAAGTAGGCGACGCAGCTCTTCTTCGACCGTGCGCACGTAACGGACGCGGTCGTTGATACCGCGCATACTGGGATTGCAGCTCTCCATCAGACAGGGATGGCCCACCACGTTGAGCATGTCGCGGTCGTTTTCATTATCGCCAAACGCCATCATTTCGTTAGGTGAGATCCCCAGCGCACGACCATAATCGGCAAGCGCGGACCCCTTGCCCGAATCAAAGCCGATAAAGTCGGTCCATTCGGTTCCCGACGTCATCACATCGACCCGGTCGCCAAAGCGACGGACGAAATACTCCAGCGCCGCCGGCTGCTCTGTCTCGGGCGTTTGAAACGCGATCTTAATGACGTCCTCGTCGATGTCCTCGGGACGGTCGACCACCGCCACATCGCAATGGACCTCGTAGCGCAAATGGTCGACGAATGCATCGTTGCCGCTCATGGTGTAGAGGTGCCCCTCGCAGGAAAGGGTCACGTCGGCATGGGGATACGCAACCACGGCATTCGCGATATCCATAGCAAGGTTACGCTCCATGGAACGCTTGACAACGGCACGCCCCTCGCTCATCACGAGGGCTCCGTTTTCGCATACATAGGCGAGCTCATCGGCCACCGGGGCAAACAGAGAGCGCAAGCTCGCATATTGACGGCCGCTCGCCGGCATAAACACGATGCCACGACGATGCAACTCATCGATGAGCTCAAAGGCCTCGGAACGCGGCTCGCACTCCCCCGGATGCAGCAACGTGCCGTCCAAATCGCATGCAATCAGCTTGATTCCCTCAAGACCCATATGCTTTCCCCCACAGCACCTCATCAACAGCAAGACGGACTTTGAATAGCTGCCTCTCAAAGTCCGTCTTACTCATACGCACGTTAACCGCGCGCCTTTTTTACGATCGTAAAGTCGGGAGCCATGCTCACAACGGCATCCGCCGCACTCGACGCAAAGCGCCGGTCCGTATCGAGTTCACGGGTAACCACCGAGAGCATAACGCCCTCGACGCCCCGGAGCATGCGGCCCAAAACAGGCTGCACCGGCGTATACATGCGCACGGTATGCTCGTCCGAATCGCCTCGGAAAAGCGGCGCGTGCATATTGCCGATCTCCCAGCACGCATGCGCGAGCGCAATCGGATCCATGCGGTCGACTTCGACCAAATAGACCTCGGCGCTGCGCAGGCGCACGACAACCGCCACGGGCACCATGCCCGAACGGTCGATGGCGAGCACGTCGCCGTCGGCAAGACGACTGCCGTCGGCAGCATCTAGCCGAACATCGACCGTGCGCCCCAGCTCCGTCACGCCCGCAAACGCGCAAACATCAGCCTGGTCCCAATCGAGCAGCAGCTCGTCAACTTCAAAGATGCCACCCAGCTCCCGACGAAGCAGGAGTTCATAGGACGGATCGTTGAGATTTCCCAAGCATGTCGTCGAAACCAAGCGTTCAGGCATACTCTAACCCTCGACCTCGACGAGCTCGATATCAAAGTTGAGATCCTTGCCGGCCAGCTCGTGGTTAGCATCGAGCGTCACGGCCTCGGGCGTCACATCGATGACAACGGCAGGGACAGGCATGCCGCTCGGCGTGGACAGGAAGAGCTTCATGCCCTTCTCGATCTGCTCGATGTTGGGAACCTGCTCGGCCGGGAAGGTGATAACCATCTCGGGATTGTGCTCGCCGTAGGCATCGGCAGCAGGAATGTGCACGGTCTTCTTCTCGCCCACCTGCATGTCGACAACGGCGGCATCGAAGCCCTTGATCATCTGACCGGCACCGCAGGTGAACTCCAGCGGCTCGCCGCGATCGTAGGAGCTATCGAACTGCGTGCCGTCGTCGAGCGTGCCGCGATAATGGGTCTTGACCTTCTTGCCCTGGTTGGACATGGAAACCTCCGTGATAAGGGCGGCACACAACGCGGGCCGCCATGAACGTATGGCGCTAACTATACCCTAGTCATACAATTCGAAGACAGTTTGCAAAGAAACGCTGCAACCGGAGGAACCATGGCATATCCCGTATTTGACTTGCACTGCGACACCGCCGACCGCATCGGCTGGGCCACACTCGATCTCGACCTGCGCTTTACCGCCGGCACCGACGGTTATTTCCCCGGCGACGAGACGCATCCGCAAGATTTCGACCTCATCGAGGGCAATGCCTGCGCCATCTCGCTCGCAAAGATCGGCAACACGCCGTGGGCACAGTGCTTCGCCACGTTTATCCCCGACGAGATTCCCACCGCCCACGCCGCGCGCTTCCAGGCGCAGATCATGGCGCATATGAGCGGCCAGGCAATGCTCAACCACGACCGCATGGTCAACGTACGCAGCGCCGCTGACATTCGCCCTGCGCTCAAGGACGGCAAGGTCGCCTGCATCCACACCATCGAAAACGCCACGTTCTTTGCCGAGGACCCCGCACTGATCGAGGTGCTCAAGAGCTTGGGCGTACTCATGTCGTCACTCAGCTGGAACGCGCAGGGGCCGCTCGCGAGCGGACACGATACCCACGCCGGCCTCACCGCCGCCGGCATCGAGGCACTTACGCAGATGGAGCACGCCGGCATGGTGCTCGACGTCTCCCACCTCAACGATGAGTGCTTTGACGAGGTCGCCGCCCGCGCCACGCGTCCCTTCGTCGCCAGCCACTCCAACTCCCGTGCGGTTTGCGGTGCCAAACGCAACCTTACCGACGACCAGTTCCGCACCATTCGCGACATGGGTGGCATCGTCGGCCTCAACTACTGCAGCGAGTTCCTTTCCAACGACGCAACCGACAAGACCGCCGCAGACGTCACCTTCGATCAGCTAGCGGCACATATCGAGCACTGGCTCGACCTGGGCGGCGAGGACGTCATCGCGCTCGGCGGCGACTGGGACGGCGCCACGGTCCCCGCTTTCCTCTCCGATGCCAGCAAGATGCCCGAGTTCCAGAACATGCTCTCCAAGCATTTTGGCAAGACCGTGATGCAAAAGCTCTGCAGCGACAACGCGCTTGCCTTCTTTGAGCGTTATTAATTTCACATCCCTTGAGCGGGCCGGCATGCCGAACGGCTGACATGCCGGCCCGTCCCCAATCTGAAGGACCGCTTTTGACGCAGCAGTTTACGATTTCCGTATCCCGACCGGATGGGATGCCCATCCCCGTCGTCGTTACCAAAAAGCGTGTCAAGAACTTCAACCTACGCGTCACATCGAGCGGTGAGGTCCACGCCAGTGCGCCGCTCGGCGCCAGCCGCGAGCGTATCGAAGCATTTGTGAAGCGCAACAGCGCCTGGATTATCAGCCGACTTGCCCAGCGCGAGCAACGTCAGGCGACGGAGCGAGAGCCGCTCAGCCCCTCGTCCATCATTGCGCTTTGGGGCAAGCCCATCACGGTACAAGATGCGCTCGATCACAACTTTGCATCACCCGCACCGCGACCCAAACAGGCCACCTTCGCAAGTTTTATGGGTACCGACGAGCCAGACGAACACCCACAGGCCAAGCGGCACGCAATCCTCGACGGCCTAACGCCCGATGAGCTCCAAGCCCGCATCGACCAGCTCTATACATCCGAGGTCACCACGGCGCTGCGCGATATGGTGCGCACATACGAAATCGCAATGGGTGTCGCCGCTTCCCGCGTTTCCGTGCGCAGCATGAAAACGCGCTGGGGCTCGTGTACGCCCAAAACCGGCGCCATTCGCATCGCACGCGAGCTTGCCGCCTACCCCGTCGAGTGCCTTGACATGGTTGTCGCCCACGAGCTCGTCCACTTGCTCGAGCCAAGCCACAATCAGCGGTTTCACGCCCTGCTCGACACGTACTGCCCCAACAATAGAGCTCTGTCGCAGCGGCTCAAGCAGCCACCCATAGAGACGTATTAGAACCGGTTAGCGCACGCGCTCGATCTCGACACCGCAGCTTGCCAGGGGAAGACCGACGGGCGCCCAAGGCTTATCGAGCTTAACACGCACGCCGAGCAGCAGGGGGTAACGACGTAGCAGCATCTGGGCCACGCCCTCGGCTGCGGCCTCGATGAGCTTAAACGTATGCTCGCGCAGATAGCCATCGACATCGTGGCACACCGAGCCGTAGTCAATCGAGGCATCCAGGTTATCGTGCTCCCCTGCTGCACGCAGGTCGGCATAGAGCACCAAGGACACGATGAACTTCTGACCCAGGGCGTTCTCCTCGGGATACACGCCGTGGTTGGCAAAGACCTCAAGACCTTCAACGGTGATGCGATCGGCATGGCACAGATCGTCATAGCTCACGTGGGGCACCGCCGTTGCGGTGGATATTTCGTCCCTTCCACGGCGGGCGAGCTCGGCGCCTTCAGTCTTGGTTGCATTCTCGGGCAGTTTCTTGTTGGTCATCGCGATCGTCTCCTTCGTTTAGAACCCCGACCGCGCAAACCAACTACACGCGAATCGACAGGTTCTTTTTATCATCGCTCCAGTTGCAGGCATTGCGCGCGGGGCATGCAAAGCAGGCGCGCGATGCTTTGTCGGCTGCATAGAGCAGACGCTCAAGCGGTTGGCTGTTCGCGCGCAGCTTTCTATGGCCTAAAATGGCCGTCTTAATGGCTGCGGCATCGGCCGGATCAAATGCCACGTCATCGGGCATGCCGCCAAGAATCGCATCAGCGACGCGCTCGCTTGCAACATCATGGGATATACCCGATTCATACTGTTCATCTTTGCCGATATCGTGAAGAAGTGCCGTGGCGTAGATGACCTCGCGGTCAAATTCGAGCTGTTCCTCAAGATTCTTAATCCACATAATGCGCGCGACATCCAGCAGATGGTCAATACCGTGGCGGCAGAAGATACGCCCCGATTCCAACTGTGCAATGTTGCCCAGGTGCCGCCGGAACAGCCCGTTGGCACAAATGTAATCAATGCGAGGCATGGCGCCAAAGGGAGTCAGGCCCGAAGCCATAAAGCCGCGACGCGGCGTCCCCTCATCGGTCTTCGATGTAAAGTCGTTGACGACTCTCATGGTTAGCGGCCCAGCATCCTAAAGAATCGCTCCTCGAGCGCGGGATCGGTCTCAAAGACACCGCGACGAGCAAGCGTTACGGTCTTGGTACCGGGCTTTTGCACGCCGCGCATGGTCATGCACATATGCTCGGCTTCCATCAGAACGATCGCCCCTTGGGGAGCAAGATATTCCATGAGGGCATCGGCAACCTGCGCGCACAGCTGCTCCTGCAGCTGCAGACGACGGGCATAGACCTCAACCGTGCGAGCAAGCTTAGACAGACCCGCCACGCGACCGTTAGGGATATAGCCGATCGCAGCCTTGCCATAAAACGGCAGCAGATGGTGCTCGCACAGCGAGTAAAACGTAATGTCGCGCTCGATAACCAAATCGTTCGAAGCGACGGCAAAGGTTTTGGACAGGTGCTCCTCGGCACTCCGGCCCATACCGCCGGCAATCTCGCCATACATACGGGCGACGCGTGCCGGGGTCTCCAGTAGGCCCTCACGAGTTGGGTCCTCGCCTATACCTTCAAGCAGCAGCTTAATAGCAGTCTCGACTTTTTCCTGATCGACCATCTGGGCCTCACTTTTTTCGATTTCGCGTTCGCGCTATGGTACCACGCTGGAACGCAACCTCTTCCAGCTACATAGTATGGGTCGAATAGACCGGATCGTCCCGCCAAAGCTCCACAGCGTCGCAAAGCGCAACGCCCTCGCGCGCAGCACGAGCGCGCGTGGCGTTCATGTCGATCACGCGCTGATTGCTCGAGCCCCTAAAGCGCAACGAAATATCGTACAGATCTTGAACGAACGGACCGTCCACCAGCATGTCGAGGCAAGCAAGGATACGGTCCGTCACGTCGGTATGGTGACGGCCGCCCGGCATTAGTTCCTCGAGCACGTCACCGGTAAAGCACCAAATGGTCTTCCCAGACTCCACAGGGTAGGTCGCACGCACGCGTTCGATAAAATCAACGAGCCCCGCCTGGTTCTCGGGTTCCATAGGCTCCCCGCCCAGAATCGTCAGGCCATCAATAAAGGGATGATCAAGACTCTCGATGATTTTGTCCTCGACGGCACGATCGAACGGTTCACCCGCGGCAAAGTCCCACGCGACGGAGTTAAAACAATTCTTGCACCCACGACGGCACCCACTCACAAACAGAGAAGTACGAACGCCTTCTCCATCAGCAATGTCGAAATACTTAATGTTCGCGTAGTTCATAGGTAACCTTCCTGGGGGTCTGGAGCATATCATCCCGTCCTCAAACATTCTCGGCCTTCGGCCTGCGAAACTGCGGGCGGGACGATATGCTCCAGATCCCTCGCGAGCGACACTCGGTGAACAAAGCGAACATCGAGTATGGGGTTCGAGGTCCAATAAAAACTGGGTTGCGGCTCAACCGCCATCGCAAGTAAATCGCAGCTGCAGCTCGAATTATTTCCGCCAAGAACTTCGAGGAGTGGGCAGACCGCATGCTGCATCTCAGCTACATCAACTTGGCTGCCCCGTAGCGAGGCCCCGGACCTTTACTCGATATGAGTTCCGCACGAACAGGAGGCGCCAGTGGCGCCTCCGTCGTGAGCCAGGACTGTCCGAAATAGCGAGTAAAGGTCCGGGGCCTCGCTACGGGGCAGCCTGGGATGGTTATTAGAGATGCAGCACGCGGTCGCGGATCTCCTCGGTTCGACCCTGGTTCCAGAACTGGGTACCGATGTAGCCGCACGTGCGACGGGCGACATTCATCTTCTCCTGGTCACGATTGCCGCAATTGGGGCACTCCCACACCAGTTTGCCATCGTCCTCGACAATGCGAATCTCGCCGTCATAGCCGCACACCTGGCAGTAATCGCTCTTGGTGTTGAGCTCAGCGTACATGATGTTGTCGTAGATGTACTGCATTACGCGAATGACCGCCTTGAGGTTGTCCTGCATGTTGGGAACCTCAACGTAGGAGATAGCACCGCCCGGCGAAAGCTGCTGGAACATGCCCTCAAACTTAAGCTTGTCGAAGGCATCGATCTCCTCGGACACGTGGACGTGATAGCTGTTAGTAATGTAGCCCTTGTCCGTCACGCCCGGGATAATGCCGAAACGGCGCTGCAGGCACTTGGCGAACTTGTAGGTCGTCGACTCAAGCGGGGTGCCGTACAGCGAGAAGTCGATATCGCTTTCGGCCTTCCACTCGGCGCACTTGTCGTTCATGTGCTGCATGACGGCCATGGCAAACGGCGTGCCCTCCTTCTCGGTGTGGCTGTGGCCCGTCATGTACTTGACGCACTCATACAGACCGGCGTAACCCAGGCTAATGGTGGAATAACCGCCCACGAGCAGCTTGTCGATCGTCTCGCCCTTCTTAAGGCGCGCCAAGGCACCGTACTGCCAAAGAATCGGCGCAGCATCCGAAAGCGTGCCCATCAGGCGCTCATGACGGCACAGCAGGGCACGGTGGCACAGCTCAAGGCGCTCATCGAAGATCTTCCAGAACTTGTCCATGTCCTGATGCGAGCTCAGCGCGACATCGGGCAGGTTGATGGTCACAACACCCTGGTTAAAGCGACCATAGTACTTAGGCTTGGTCGGGTCATAGTTCAGAGCGTTGGCGACATTGTTAAAGCCGTTGCCCGAACGGTCGGGCGTCAGGAAACTGCGGCAACCCATGCAGGTATAGCAATCGCCGTTGCCGGCGGTCTCGCCCTTAGACAGCTTGAGCTCGCGCATCTTCTTCTCGGAGATGTAGTCGGGCACCATGCGCTTGGCGGTGCACTTGGCGGCGAGCTTGGTCAGATAGAAGTACGGCGAATCCTCGCGGATGTTATCGTCCTCGAGCACGTAGATGAGCTTGGGAAACGCCGGGGTGATCCACACGCCGGCTTCGTTCTTAACGCCCTCATAGCGTTGACGAAGCGTCTCCTCCACAATCATGGCAAGGTCGTGCTTCTCCTGGGGCGTACGGGCCTCATTGAGATACATAAAGACCGTCACGAACGGCGCCTGGCCATTCGTGGTCATAAGGGTCACGACCTGATACTGAATCGTCTGGACGCCGCGACGAATCTCATCGCGCAGGCGTTCCTCAACGACCTCGCGAACCTTCTCGGCAGATGCCGAAACACCGAGCTCCTCAAGCTCGCGAGCAACCTCGCCGCGAATCTTTTGACGGCTCACCTCAACGAACGGGGCGAGATGGGTCAGCGAAATAGACTGACCGCCGTACTGGGAGGAAGCAACCTGAGCGATAATCTGCGTCGCGATGTTGCAGGCGGTCGAGAAGCTATGCGGCTTCTCGATCAGCGTGCCCGAGATAACGGTGCCGTTCTGGAGCATGTCCTCCAGGTTCACCAGATCGCAGTTGTGCATGTGCTGGGCAAAGTAATCCGAATCGTGGAAATGGATCAGGCCCTCATTATGGGCATCCACGATCTCCTGGGGCAGCAGCACGCGTTGGGTCAGGTCCTTGGAAATCTCGCCGGCCATATAGTCGCGCTGAACGGAATTGACGGTCGGATTCTTATTGGAGTTCTCCTGCTTAACCTCTTCGTTATTGCACTCGATCAGCGACAGGATCTTGTCGTCGGTCGTGTTCTTTTGGCGCTTCAGGCTCTGAACATAACGATAGATGATGTAGCGGCGAGCGACCTCGTAGCAGTCGAGACGCATGATCTCGTCCTCGACCAGATCCTGGATCTCCTCGACCGATACGGTATGGCCGGCCTTCTCACATGCCTCGGCGACGTTTTGCGCCGCGTAGATCACCTGGCGGTCGGTAAGACGAGAGCCCTCCTCGACCTCCAAGTTGGCGGCGCGAATCGCATTGACGATCTTATCGATGTCAAAGGCAACCTCGGTGCCGCTGCGCTTGATGATCTTCATCCTCTTGCCTCTTTCGCGTCGTAATCCCATTGCGCTTCAGAGCCAAACGATGCCTGGCAGGGCTTGTCCCTGTCTTGCGGCGCCGTCGCGCAATCTGTGTTCTCGATAAACCATAGGTCCTCATGCGGACAATCCTCGCGGCCGATCAAGCGGCTCAAAGGCGTGTCCAAATGGGACGAACAAGGTCTTCGTTCTCTGTCCGCCATCTATCATACGACAAAGACGCCTCTATATCCTGTATTCTTTTTTTAGGTCAAACACAACATATAGTGTTTCAGCAGGTCAAAGCAATTGGTCATTTTACAGACACATTAATTATGAGGGTTTCTCGGCAAGTCGGTAAAACGTTACCAACGCGGCTACCTGCAAGGCAGTTATAAAACCCCCTAGTCAAGCCGCCGACAAATCCTACCAAAACCAAGCCGCTCACGCGAAAAGAATCCAAAAGATTATGCTTGACCAACATGTTGCGGTCGAATGCCGGCGGACGGAGTGACAGGGCTGCAAACGCTCGGAAGACTACAGCCCCGACACCCCGTCCGCCGGCATTCGATAGGCGAGGGGCTATTAGTTCTCTTCGCGAGCTATCATGCGGCCGAGAGCCGCTGTAAAGGGATCGAGCAGCACGCCGGCGATAACCACAAAAGCCCACCCCTTTGTGACAAGGCCCGCCCAGCGCGCGAAGAACGTACGGCCTTCAATCGTTCCGAATCCTCCCTGGAAGGCAATCTCGCCAAAACCGATCACCATAAAAGATTGCGCGGGGGTCAACCATGGAAACGCGGGCGACGTGCACGGTTATGATCAAAATAATCATCTCCCACGAGACCAAGAGGCCAATAACGACAAATTATGCTGGGCAGCAAATGCAACGTGAAAAAGCGACCGAGGTCGATAATTTGACGGCATATTATGTGTGTTTATAACAAA
This sequence comes from Collinsella sp. LCP19S3_D5, assembly GCF_052121415.1. Taxonomy (NCBI): domain Bacteria; kingdom Bacillati; phylum Actinomycetota; class Coriobacteriia; order Coriobacteriales; family Coriobacteriaceae; genus Collinsella; species Collinsella sp. LCP19S3_D5. The sequence continues at coordinate 47,735 of NZ_JBQKEH010000009.1, read as the reverse complement.
ACAGTCCAGAAGCAAAGCCTCTGGACTGCGAACATTTGGTGGGCGTTACAAGATTTGAACTTGTGACCTCTTCCGTGTCAGGGAAGCGCTCTCCCCCTGAGCTAAACGCCCAAATGGAGCGGACAACGGGGCTCGAACCCGCGACCCCAACCTTGGCAAGGTTGTGCTCTACCAACTGAGCCATGTCCGCTTACGGGGATTAATCTTACGTGATGCCCGCATCTTATGCAAGAACTTTTTTTGAAAAGTTTTGCGACGCCCTCGCGAACCTCACGAAGACATCAGCCACCTCAAAAAGGCCGAGCTCCTCACCCTGATACACGTATGCCGAGCCCGGAAGCGCCAGCTCAAGCAAAAGGGCCGCCCGCGCGCGGCGCTCGCCGAGTTCACGGTCCTCGTCATAAGACGACCCGTCGCGTAAGAGCCAGTCGGGCGCAATCTGGCGGTAGCGCGTCGCCTTGATTTGCGGCAGGGCATAGCGCGTCGCCACGCGCGATAGATCTCGTGGACCTCGTTGCGGTCTCACAGCGGATGGGTGTCGTCGTCAACCATGTCATCGCCCTCGGCGAGATGCCACCGGTCAGGGTCATCGCGGTCGAGGTCCTTGGCGAGACCGTGCGCCACATCAATGCGAAAGCCTTCAACGACTCGATCGCTCCAAAACGTCAGGACGTCGCAAAAGAACGCATGAACCTCGGGGCATGACCAGACAAAGTCCGGCCGCTCGGGCGTAAACATATGCAGCTACCACTGACCGTCCGCAACACGCGTCCAGGCGGGGCCGCCAAAGTTGGCATTCCAATTGGTGGGAGGCAGCTCGCCATGTTCGCCGCGACCATCGCGGAATATATAACGGGCGCGTTCGGGCGATCCAGGGCCGGCGGCAAGAGCGGCTTTGAACCAGGGGTGCTGGTTGGATGAATGATTGGGCACGATGTCGACGATGACCTTGATGCCGCGCGCGTGAGCCGCAGCGACCATGTCATCGCAGTCGTCAAGCGAGCCGAGACGTGGGTCGACATCGCAGTAGTCCGCCACATCATAGCCACCATCGACAAGAGGCGATGGGTAAAACGGGCTCAACCAGATGGCCTCGATGCCCAGCCGCTCAAGATAGTCCATCTGCTGGGTAATGCCCGCGATGATACGCCCAAAGCTGTTATTCGCGGCAAATAACGCCACGGCCACGCCCCAAGACGCTCGCTCCCTCTCGGGTTCGAGCCTCTGCAATGGGTACGAAAAAGCCCGGCTACCGTGGTAGTCGGGCTGTTGTGCTTGGAGCGGACAACGGGGCTCGAACCCGCGACCCCAACCTTGGCAAGGTTGTGCTCTACCAACTGAGCCATGTCCGCATATGTAAAACAAAACGGGCGCCGGAGCGCCCGGATGTTGCCTGGAGGCGAAGCCCGGATTCGAACCGGGGGTAAAGGCTTTGCAGGCCTCTGCCTTACCACTTGGCCACTTCGCCGAAAAAGGACCGTTAAGAACGGTCCGGAAATGCAATGGAGCGGACAACGGGGCTCGAACCCGCGACCCCAACCTTGGCAAGGTTGTGCTCTACCAACTGAGCCATGTCCGCTTGCGGGTTATTAATTTACGCGAGTTATCCAAAAGACGCAAGTACTTTTTTCAAAAAAGTTGCCCAAAGCAAGTTCACTCAGGAAAATCATGTCAACCCAAAGCGCTAAGCGCACGATTCCAATGCCGAACTAAACAGCTTCACCATCCGAACGCGTGTGCCGGCACCATCCGTGCGACGGGCAACCTCCACATTATCGACGAGCATGCGCATAAGCTTGATACCGCGTCCGCGTTCCTCGGACGCCATAGGTTCGCTCGCCCCATCGATAGAATAGCCAGAACCTCGATCAAGCACCTCAAGCACAACACGGTCCCCATAGGCCTGAATCGTCAGGATGCAGCCAACACCGCCCGCATGGTCATATGCGTTACCCAATGCCTCCCCCAACGCTAATGCGACGTCATAGCGCTCATCACGCCTCAGGGGAAGCGATTCGAGAAGCTCGGCCACACGGTGCCGATAATACGGGAGATTCTCGATGCCTCGCTGCACCTTGACGCTCTTGCTCCATCGCGGCAACTCCCCCACCGGAATGGCGGGAATCGACTCCCGCACCGGACCCGCAACATGAAGGATGTCGACAAGTCGGGCAATCTCCAAAAAGCGAACGACCTCATCGGAGGCGTTAACAAGCGAAAGCAGCCCTTCTCGTCTCATAAGCTCTCTGGCACGCGTAAGCAAAAACGCCAAACCCGTCGAGTCGATAAAACCCACGGTCTGGCAATTGATGACAACACGGCGCACGCCCCGGTCGATTAAATTATCCAACCGTCGGCGCAGCTCGGGCACCGAGGCGATATCGATATCGCCCGGTGGCGCCAAAACCGCTATGTCATTCCACTCATTCATGCGACCATGGTTCCCCAAAAGAGCTCGCTCGATGCAAACTTTTCTGCAACCGTTAGGATTCTGTATGCCCAACGTCGCGACCTACGATCGACCCCGTAAAAACTCAAGGGACACCAATGCAATGTCATCGTCCAGCGCCGAGTCGGTAAAGCGGTCAAGCTCGCCCAAGACCTTACCGCAGATGCCCGATACGCCCTCACCCGAAACAGAGAGTAGAAGGTCGCGCAGGCGTTGCTCGCCAAAGAAAGCACCCGAGCGGTCGCGCGCTTCGATCGTTCCGTCGGTATACATAAACAGCATGTCACCAGGATCGAACGTAAACACGCCCGTCTCGTACACCATGCTCTCAAAGGCACCGATCACGCCCGATTGGCACCCAAGGAGCTCCACTTCTCCCCCGCAGGTCTCTCCTCCGCCATGCGGCGTCGACGACGGCCTAATGACCATAGTGGGAGGATGTCCCGCAGAGCAATAGGTAGCGCGGCCCGCTTTAAGATCAATCTTGGCGATAAACGCCGTCACAAACGTCTCGACCCTCGAAAAGCCCATGAGCATGCTATTGAGCGAGCGGGCCATGCGAGCGGGTCCCGCACCCTCCCAGGCATAAGCCGTCAACGCCGTCTTGACGAGCGCCGACATCGACGCCGCCTCAATTCCTTTGCCGGAGACATCGCCCAATATCATAACGGCGCAATCGTCGGGAAGACGGACAAGCGTATAGAAGTCACCACCAACCAACGCCGAATTCGTTGCCGACAGGTATACCGAATCGGTTGCGATGCCCGGAACGTCGCCTAGCGAATTTCTCATGCCAATCTGAAGCGTCTGAGCGATATGACGCTCTTCACGCTTTTGAGACTCGCCCTCATAGATCAGCTCAAAGTCGTGTGCCAAATGCACCATGTAGTCGTATTCAAGGTCGTCGATTGGCTCCTGGCTGCCATCACGGAGCAGCAAAACGCGCCTCGTCGGTCCCTTGGCGATATCAGCGGGCACGATTGCATCGTTGCTTCGCGTACCATCCGCCTCCGAGCGGCAGCGCCCCGCCTCGATACCGGAATCGACATAAAGTCCCTGACACGGCAGGCCGTGGGCTCTCAACCATGCGCCCATAGTCGTGGATTCGTCCACGCGCGTAAGGCGCACGTGCTTGAGGTCGTCGGCGCTCGTCCCGCCCAGCACCGATGTCTCAAATCCATCGGAAATTGCCCCCAGGCGCGCCGCCGGCGTCGTGACAGAAAAGAAGAGTGACTCCGGATCGCCCGGCAATGCCACACGACTGCCGCCTTCAAAATCGATGACATAGGTTCCGAGGCCCGCATCATACTCCACGGGGCAGAAATGGCAACTGAGCACAGCGCAGATTTCGGTCGACACCGCACGCGAGGCGGCAATAGGATCATCGAGATAGGCAAACAACTCATCGCGCAGCACGTTGAGAGAACGGCCAAGCTCTGCCGTGCGACGTGAACGCAGACTCGATGCCATGCCGACTAGTTGGATGGAGAGATAATCGCAAATGACCTCGAGCACGTTGACATCATAGGCAAGCGGCGCCTGCGGACGTTTCCAACCGACCTCCAACACACCGAGCACCTGAGTGCCATAAAACACGGGAAGACATATCTCGCTGCGGTATGGAGGCATATCTTGCACGCGTAGCAGGTGCTTAGAACGATTGTCCAGGTCCATGAACATACCCGAGGCAATCCTATCGCCCTCAAGGTCCTGCTGAATCGACAGGCGGCAGGCACGAGACTCACGGAGCACATACGTCGGGATACCCGCACCATACGGCATAAACTCGGGCAGGTAGCTGTCATACAGCTCCTTGGAAACACCGCGAAGCTTAAAACCGCCGCTCTCAGAAAAATAGATGGCAGCACCCGAGGCATCGAGGGTTCCTACAAGCTGGTTCAAAACGGTATCCAACAAACTAGGCAGCTCATCGGAGCCCACCGTGCTCATAATGACCGACAACGTGCCCGAGAGGCGCTTATTCGCCACTCTGAGCTCCGAAAGCGCACGCTTGAGCTGACGGTCATGCGAATACTGCTCTTCGATACTATGGAGCGCCACGAGAACACGCGGCGCACGGCGGCCAAAGATACGAGGCGGCGTAACCGAGCCGGCACAAACTAGGACGGGAATAAAGGAGCCGTCACTTAGCTTAAGCATCAGCTCGCTCTCGGTACCATTGGTCTCAAAAGGAAGACGATGTTCTGTCGCGCGTTCAAATGCTGACGAGTACAAGAGATCTTTAACGTCCCCGTTGATCACATCGGAACGTTCCTCGCAGATCAAGTCGAGCAAGCGATTGTTTACATGCAAAATGGTTCCGTCGAGCTCGCAGATAATGACAGCATCGCTCGTAATATCGACCAATTGGGCAACGTCAACCCACTCATTGCGCTCAAGCGTTTCCATCGTGAACCTCACCGTCTATCGGTAACAAAAAAGCCTCCGAAGAGGCTTCTCAAATGCGATGGTGTCGGAGGCGGGACTTGAACCCGCATGACCAAAAAGCGGTCACTAGCACCTCAAGCTAGCGCGTCTGCCAATTCCGCCACTCCGACATGCTATATTGTTGATTCGCAGTTCGTTTTGTTGGACCCGCGCTTTCAACGAGGAAGATAATAACCTATGATTCGAGAACTGTGCAAGCACTTTTTTCAAAAAAGTTTACGAATTTGAAAATGAGCAGGTAGACTGACCTGTTCGGGCAGGAATGAGGTTGCCTTCCAACGCGTCCTCGGGCATGCGGCATTATTTTGATCTGCGCTTCGCGCTACAAAATAATGCCGCCCCCTGCGGAATGCGTTGGAAGGCAACCTCATTCCTGCCCTAGGGGCACATGCTTCATGCACAGTTCTCAAACATGTTCTGGGGGCTGATATTAATTTAGTGGCTCGGCTTTGCCGAGCCCTTTTATGGGGAGGCCGGAGCTAAAGCTCCGGCATCGCTCAATTTCTTATTAGATTAAGTGAGCGATCAAGGAATCGCCCCCCTGCAGTGGTAACACAGGGCCCGTGCTGGACTTAGTTTTCAGAACATTCCGCAGACCAGGAAACCCCCTTATCCGCAGCTCCAAAGGAGCAGGATAAGGGGGTTTCCATGGTCGAGGACGTTCTGAAAACTAAGTCCAGCACGGGCCCGGACGAAAACAACCGACTACAGGTCGATATGCGATTCCTTGATCGGGAACGGCTCGGCGAAGTGGCAGGCGCAGCAGTGGCCCGGAGCAACTTCCCTAAACTCGGGAAGCTTCTCGGAGCAGATGCCCTGCGCAATCGGGCAGCGCGTGTGGAAACGGCAGCCAGTCGGCGGATCCAGCGGTGACGGCGGATCGCCGGCAAGGATGATGCGCTTACGAGACTTTTGGATATCCGGATCGGGAACCGGCACGGCAGACAGCAGCGACTGCGTATACGGGTGGTGAGGCTCGCTATAGAGCGTCTTCCAGTCAGAAACCTCGACCACCTTACCCAGATACATAACGGCAACGCGATCGGAGATGTGCTGAACGACGGACAGGTCGTGGGCGATAAACAGATACGCCGTACCAAACTTGTCCTGCAGTTCCTTAAGCAGGTTCAGAACCTGGGCCTGAATGGACACATCCAGAGCGGATACCGGTTCGTCACAGATAATCAGCTTGGGCTTCAGCGCAAAGGCGCGGGCAATGCCGACACGCTGACGCTGGCCACCCGAGAACTCATGAGGATAGCGGTTGATGTGCTCGGGGTTCAGTCCGACAACGTCGAGAAGCTCGCGGACGCGCTCAATGCGCTCCTCCTTGGTTCCCACGCCGTGAATGGTCATGGGTTCGGAGACGATCTCGCCGATGGTCATGCGAGGATTCAGCGAGGCATAAGGATCCTGGAAGATAAACTGCATCTCGCGACGCATATCCTTGATCTCATGCTTGCTCATTTCGGCAACATCTTTACCCTGGAAGAACACCTTACCGGCGGTCGGCTTGGTCAGGCGCATGATGGTGCGACCCGTAGTGGACTTACCGCAACCAGACTCACCAACCAGACCAAAGGTCTCACCAGGATAAATCTCAAAAGAGATGTCGTTTACAGCAGAGACGACGCGCTTGGAAAAACGCTTGGCGAACATGCCGGACTCTGCGGGGAACTCCTTAGAGAGGTGCTCGACCTTCAGTAGCGGAGTGCGCTCGTTATTGTCTGCCATTTACGCCTCGCCTCCCTTCTTGGAATCCTTACGCGTGCGGGACGTCTCAGGGGCGTTCTTGAGGAACTCGGGGTCACCGGAATAATGACACGCAGAATAGTGGCCGGACTCGGTGACAAAACGCTCGGGGCGCTGCTTGCGGCACTTATCGGTCGCATAGGGGCAACGAGGCGAGAACACGCAACCCTCGGGCAGGTTCATGAGCGAAGGCGGGTTGCCGTGAATCGGCGTAAGCGGCTTCTTCTCATCGATGGCCTGCTCCGGGATGGAGCGAATCAGGCCCCAGGTATAGGGGTGACGGCTCTCGTAGAAGATTTCCTCAGCAGTACCGAACTCGACGGGACGGCCGGCGTACATAACCATGATCTTGTCGGCCATATCGGCGACAACACCCAGGTCATGGGTAATCATGATGATGGCGTTACCGTTCTTCTCCTGCATTTCCTGCATAAGCTCAATAATCTGAGCCTGGATGGTAACGTCCAGGGCAGTCGTGGGCTCGTCGGCAATCAGAATATCGGGATCGCAGGCAAGGGCCATGGCAATCATGACGCGCTGACGCATACCACCAGAAAACTGGTGCGGATACTCATTGACGCGTTTCTCGGGCTCGGGAATGCCAACGAGGTCCAAAAGCTCGGTGGCGCGCTTGAGCGCCTCCTGCTTGGAGTAGCCACGGTGCAGACGAAGGCCCTCACCCACCTGCTTGCCGATCTTATAGACCGGGTTCAAGGAGGTCATAGGATCCTGGAAGATCATCGCGATATCGTTGCCACGAATGTGCTGCATCTCTTCCTCGGTCATCTCGAGGATAGAACGTCCGCGATAGCGAACGTCACCGCCCTCAATCTTTCCCGGAGGCATCGAGATAAGACCCATGATGGTCATGGCGGTCACGGACTTACCGGAGCCGGACTCACCGACGACACCCAGGGTCTCGCCACGATCGAGCGTGTAGGACACACCATCGACAGCGCGAACGACGCCATCCTCGGTGTGGAAATACATCTTAAGGTCATCAACCTCGAGCAGATGCTGGCCCTCGGGAACCGGCTGGTCCTTCAGGTCCACATAGTTCTTGTTCTTCTTCATCCTTATGCGTCCTTCATCTTGACGTCGAGGGCGTCGCGCAGACCGTCACCCAGCAGGGTGAAGGCGAGCACCGTCGAGAGAATTGCCAGACCGGGCATGATCATCATCCAGGGAGCAGTCAGAAGATACTGCTGACCGTCCTGAATCATGGAGCCCCACGAAGGCGTAGGCGGAATAACGCCCATGCCGAGGAAGGACAGAGCGGACTCGGTCAGAATGGCGCCACCAATGTTCATAGTCGCGTAGACCACGATGGAGGCAACGGAGTTCGGGAAGATGTGACGCACGATGATACGAACATCAGATGCACCCATCGCGCGCGCAGCGTCAACATAGTCGTTTTCCTTGACCGTCAAGATCGCGGATCGGAAGACGCGCGCAATCGAAGGCCAGCCAAGAATACCGATGGCGATAAAGACGTTCTGAAGACCACGGCCGATAACGGCGATCATGGCGACAACGAACAGCACGTACGGGAACGCAAGGAAGATGTCCGCACAGCGCATGATGATCGTATCCCAGATGCCGCCGTAGAAACCGGCCAGAGCGCCCATGACCAGACCAATCACCGTGGAGATCGCAGTGGCCATAATGCCGACGGACAGCGAAACGCGTGCACCGTAGATAACGCGGACGAGAATGTCACGGCCAAGGGAGTCGGTGCCAAACGGGTGCTCTGCACACGGAGCCAGCAGCGACGTCTCGGCCATGGTGGTCGAATCGGAAGCCGTCGGCGAACCGAGCCAGGGCTTAGCCCACAGATCTGCGGTCAAGGCAACCACAACGACGATAATGATCCAGCAGACACCGATAACGGCGAGCTTGTTCTTACGAAGACGCTTAAAAGCGTCGCCCCACAGCGTGCGAGACTTGGCGGGAGCAGATGCAGCCATGGTGGCGGTAGCCTGCTCCTGAGACTGAGAATCAGTTTCCTGCATGAGACGTACCTCCCTTAGGCCTTATCCGACGGACCGCCAAGGCGGATGCGCGGGTCGAGGAATGCATAGCTAATGTCGACGAGCAGGTTGATCACCATGACGACGACGACGATGAGCGTAACGCCGCCCATAACGATGGGCCAGTCACGCATGCTAATGGCGCGATAGACCTCATAGCCGATACCGGGCCAGTTAAAAACCGTCTCGGTCAGGATGGCGCCCGAAAGCATGGCACCAAAGTCGACACCAATATAGGTAACGACGGGGATGAGTGCATTCTTAAGCGCATGCTTGATGATGATCGCGCGATTGGAGAGACCCTTGGCCTTTGCCGTACGGATGTAATCCTGGCTCATGACGTCAAGCAGCTGCGAGCGCATAATGCGGGCGGCATAAGCGGTCGAAACCGAAGCCAGCGTAATGGTCGGAAGCACATAGTGCATCCAATCCTGATACTGAGAACTGGAACCACCGGCACCCGAGATCGGCATGGAGAATGCACCGCCCGTGGCGTCCTTGAGAATGACGCCAAAGAACAGCTGCAGCAACATACCGAGCCAGAAGGCCGGGACGGCAACGAGGATCGACGTGGTGAGCGTTACCAAAATATCCCAGAAGGAATAACGCTTTACCGCCGAAATGATACCCGCACCGATACCCATGATTGCCTCGAGTACGATGGCGCACGCGGCAAGTTTGACCGTATACGGATACTTCTGGGCAAAGATTTCCGTAACCGGCAGCTTGCGCTGATAGGAATTACCCAGATCGCCATGAAGCAGGCCGTTCATGTAATACAAGTAACGGTCCACGAGCGACGTTTGAACGGGGTCGCCGTTCTCGTCAAGGATCGCGTTGCCGTCCTCGTCCGATTGGACCAGGTGATAGCGGACGCGAAGCTGAAGCTCCACCTCGGGGGACAGAGCCTTGTCTCCACCGATCAGCTTGATCGGATCTCCCGGCACGATATTCTGGAGGGCGAACAGAATCAGCGTAACGCCCAAAAATACCGGGATGAACTGAAGCACACGTTTAACGATGTACTTACCCATACCACTCCCCTATCTAGGGATTAACTTAAATGGGATGCCGATCGCCAGACCGGCATCCCAAAATTACCATCAGCCAGTTTACCCCAGGTTAGGGAGAACTGTATGTTTCCCATGAGGTCTACGTAAATACTTGACCCTCACGGAAGCTGCAAAACTCTTAGGCGAGCTCAGCGGTACCCAGATCGGCGTGCTTCTGCGGATCGACATAGAGGTACTTGATGCGATCGGAGCCGGCGATGGTGTGCGTGTAGAACATCAGCGGGATGACCGGGCAGTCAGCAGCGACCATTGCGTCGGCCTCCTGCATCTTAGCGACGCGCTCTTCGTCGTCAATCGTGGTACGGGCCTCGTCGACCTTGGCGTCGAACTCGGGGTTGTTGTAACCAGAACGGTTGTCGCCACCGAGGGAGTCGGAGTGGAACAGCGGATACAGGAAGTTGTCCATGATCGGGTAGTCGGCAATCCAGCCCAGACGACCGAACTGATAGTTGAGGTTCTGGTACTGCTCGAGCAGGGCAGACCACTCGGGGGTATCGGAGACGGCGGTAACGCCAACCTTGGCAAGGTCACCGATGATGGACTCCATGATCTCCTTGTGGCCACCGTCCTGGTTGTAGGACAGAGTCACGTTAATGCCACGATCGCCGTTGGCGTCAGCGGGAGCAACCTTGTCGAGGTACTCGTTAGCCTTGTCGACGTCGTAGGCGCAGAACTCCCATGCGCCCTCCTTGTAGCCATCGATGCCCGGAGGAACAATGCCGTCAGCGGGGGTGCGGGTACCCTTGAAGATGGTCTTGCAGATGGCCTCACGGTTGATGGCCAGGGAGATACCCTTACGCAGATCGGCGTTGTTGAACGGCTCGGCCGTGGTGTTGCAGGTCAGGTAGTAGGTGGAAGGCTCGGCACCGAGCAGCATGCGCTCGCCGTCGCCCATGGTGTAGCCGTCCTTGGACTCGCCGCGATCCTTCTTGGCGGCGTCGATCTGGGCAACGGGAACGTCGCAGATGTCAAGGTTACCGGCCTGGAACTCCTTGTAAGCGGTCTCCACGTCCTTGATGACCTGGAAGTGGATGCCATCGATTTTGGCCTTGTCGCCATAGTAATCGTCGAACTTCTTGAGGTTGATCTCCTGACCATCCTCCCACTTGCCGTCCATCATGAACGGGCCGTTACCGATCGGGGCAAGGTAGAAGCTCTTAACATCGGACTCGGCGCACTCGGGAACAGGGGACAGAGCCGGATGAGAGGCGACGAAGGGGAAGTCGGCGTAAGCGGAAGTCAGCTTGACGACGAGGGTCTCATCGTCAGGGCAGGTAACACCGCTGAGCTCAGTAGTGTTACCGGCAAGCAGATCGTCATAGCCCTCGACCATGGAAAGGTGATAGGAGACCTCGGAAGGACCATACTCTTGAGCGACAGCGGACTTGGTGCTGACCAGACGCTCCCAACCGAGCTTGAAGGACTTGGAGGTAACGTCATCACCGTTGTGGAACTTGGCCTTCTTGATCTTGAAGGTAAACTCGGTGGCGTCGTCGTTGGCCTCGAAGGACTCGCAAGCCAGCGGAACGATCTCGCCCTTCTCGGCGTCATAAGAGGTCAGAGCGTCAAAGAGCTGGTACTCGACCTGAGTGCCCTGGTCCTCCTGGACATTGTAGGGGTCGATGCAGACCGGGTTATTGATGTAGAAGTTCAGCGTCGAACCGGACTCAGAACCGGAAGCGTCGCCGCCCTTCTTGCCGCATGCGGCAAGAAAAGCCATGGAGCTCGCAGCAAGGGTACCGCCGACAAAGGCGCGACGACCCATAACGGGCTGGTGGAACATAGAATCAGCCATGCCATCCTCCTTATGAGATAGGACAAAGAAATGTTCAGTCGGACATTTGTCGAGACAATCCGATCCGAACTATCGAAACGCCGCCCGTTGCTATGGCTGGTTATGCACAACAGGCCAACGTTTTCAATACAGTAGCGCATTTTATGCACGATTTGGGGCCAATTCCGGTTAACGGTCGAGAATTTCTTTAGTTGGGCGCAGTATGTGGTGATATTCTGACTCTGTTACAAATATGTAAACAAAAAGGGCCCCGCACTTGCGGAACCCTTTTTATTTTTTATGCGATTCGTGCTTAGTAGCCCACGATGCCCTGCGGGAAGAAGAACATGCACAGGACGACGCACACGGCAAAAACAACGGCCATAATTACCGTCAGGCGATCGAGGTTCTGCTCCATGACGCCCGTGGCAGAGCTGGAGTTATACAGCGAGCTAGCGATCATATCCGAAACGCCGGTGCCCTTACCGGAATGCATCAGGACGAGAATCGTCAGCGCCACGGCTGAGACAGCCCAAACGACAAACAGAAGAATCTGGAACGGACCCATAGATAAGCTCCTTAATAGAACAGTTCAAACTCCAGTACTGTACCACAATCCCCCGCTCTCCCCTACCTGACACTCAAGGACGGGGTGGAAATGGCAGAAATACCAAAAAGGGGGTTGTCCGGTTGTGGACAACCCCCTTACTAGAAAACGGTATTTGTTTTCTATTAGGCCTCGGTGGCGAGCACGCGGCCCGTCATCTCGGCGGAAGGCTCCAGACCAGCCATGGTGAGCATAGTCGGGGCGATATCGGAAAGTCGACCGTCCTCGATACCGGTGAGCTGTGCCTTCTCATCAACGATGATGAACGGCACGCGGTTGGTGGTGTGAGCCGTAAACGGATGCTTGGAACCGTCGGAAGCAACGTCAAACATGTGATCGGCGTTGCCGTGGTCGGCGGTAATCAGCGCAAAGCCGCCCTTAGCGAGAATCGCCGGGACAACCTTGGACAGGGCATCGTCAACAGCCTCGACAGCCTTAACGGCCGCGTCGAAGACACCGGTGTGACCAACCATGTCGCAATTCGCGAAGTTCACGATGTAGAAATCAGCGCGGTCCTCGTTGATGGCAGCGACGAGCTTCTCGGTAACCTCGGGAGCGCTCATCTCGGGCTGCAAATCGTAGGTAGCAACCTTGGGGGAAGCGACGAGCACGCGCTCCTCGCCCTCCTTGGGCTCCTCGATGCCGCCGTTAAGGAAGAACGTCACGTGGGCGTACTTCTCCGTCTCGGCGGTGTGCAGCTGCTTCAGGCCATTGGCTGCGATAACGTCAGCCAGAACGTTCTCGGGGAACGTCTTGGGGAAGGCGACCTCGACGTCAAACGTCGGATCATATTCGGTCATCGTCACAAAGTGCGAGAGCTTGATCTGCTCGCGCTCAAAGCCGTCGAACTCCTTGTCCGTGAACACGCGGGTCATCTGACGAGCGCGGTCGGGACGGAAGTTGAAGAAGATGGCCGCGTCGCCCTCGTGGATGCCCTCGTTGTGGGCAGCGAACGGCTCAACGAACTCATCGCCGCGCGGATCCTTCTCGTAGTAGGCCTTGATACCGGCAACGGGGTCAGTATCGGCATCGGACGCATTGACCATGACGTCGTAGGCGCGCTCGATGCGCTCCCAACGGTTGTCGCGGTCCATGGCCCAATAACGGCCCGAGACGGTAGCAACGCGAGCGTCGCAACCAGTCTCCTCGGAGATCTTGGCCAGGAAGGCGCAGAACTCGCTCATGTAGCCGGCACCGGACTGCGGATCGACGTCGCGGCCATCCATAAAGGCGTGAACGCGAACGGTCTTAATGCCATACTGGGCAGCCATCTTGACCAGGGCCTCGACATGGTTCATGTGAGAATGAACACCGCCGGGGCTCATGAGGCCCATGAGGTGCAGGGTCTTGCCCTCGGCCTTGACGTCACCCATAGCCTTGACGAAAACCTCGTTCTTGGCGATGGAGCCGTCCTTGATGGCGTTATTGATGCGCGAAAGCTCCTGAAACACGATGCGGCCGGCACCGATGTTGAGGTGACCCACCTCGGAGTTGCCCATCTGGCCGTCGGGAAGGCCCACGTCCTCGCCCGAAGCACCGAGCGTGGTGTGAGGATACTTCTCGTACAGGCTATCGAGGAAGGGCGTCTTGGCGGCAGCGACGGCGTTCTCGCCGTCGGCCGGAGCCAAGCCGCAGCCATCCATGATGATTAGGAGTGCAGGAAGATGACGCTGTGCCATATGCCCTACTCGCCTGCCTTGACGACCATAGAGGCGAAGTCGGCAGCCTTGAGCGAAGCGCCGCCCACGAGGGCGCCGTCAACGTCGGGCTTGGCAACAAGCTCAGCGATGTTGGCGGGCTTGGCGGAGCCACCATAAAGAACGCGGATGCCGTTGGCGAGCTCCTCGCCGAACATCTCCTTGAGGGTCTCACGGATAGCGCCGCAGACCTCCTGAGCGTCCTCGGCGGTAGCGGTCTTGCCGGTGCCGATGGCCCAGATGGGCTCGTAGGCGACGACGACCTGCTTGGGGCAGGTGATCTCAAGACCCTCGAGACCAGCCTTGACCTGGTTCACGACATGCTCGACATAGGTGCCGGCCTCGCGAACCTCAAGGGACTCACCGCAGCAGAAGACGGGAACAAGACCGGCGGCAACGAGAGCCTTAGCCTTCTTGTTCTGGTCCTCATCGGTCTCGTGGAAGTAGTCACGACGCTCGGAGTGGCCGATGATGCAGTAGGTGCAGCCAGCGGACTTGAGCATGTCGCAAGAGGACTCACCGGTGAAGGCACCCTTGGCCTCCCAGTACACGTTCTGTGCACCGAGGGCGATGGGGGCAGCCTGAATGCGGTCATGAACCGTAGTAATATCGATGGTCGGAGGGCAGACGAGCACCTCGACGCCAGCCGGCACCTCGGGCAGAGCCTGGGCCAGCTCGTCGGCGAGCTTGGCAGCCTCGGCGACGTCGTTGTTCATCTTCCAGTTACCAGCGATAAGAAGGGTGCGATTAGGCATCGAGAAGCGCCTCCACTCCGGGCAGGGCCTTACCCTCGACGAGCTCCATGGAAGCGCCACCGCCGGTGGAGATCCAGCTCATCTTGTCGGCCAGGTTAAACTTGTTGACGGCTGCGACGGAATCGCCACCACCGATGATCGAGGTGCAATCAGCCTCGGCGACAGCCTCGGCGATAGCCTGGGTGCCGTGAGCGAAGTTGTCGAACTCAAAGACGCCCATGGGGCCATTCCAGAATACGGTCTTGGCGCCCTTGACGGCCTCGGCGTAGAGCTCCTCGGTCTTGGGGCCGATGTCCATGCCCTCACGGTCGTCGGGGATAGCGTCGGAAGCGACAACCTCGGGGACAGCGTCCTCGCCAAAGTGGTCGGCAACACGGTTGTCGATGGGGAGCAGGATCTTGACGCCCTTCTCCTCGGCCTTCTTGAGCATCTCGCCAGCGCGCTCGACCCAGTCCTCTTCCTTGAGGGACTGACCGACGGTCATGCCCTGAGCCAGGAAGAAGGTATAGGCCATGCCGCCACCGATAATCAGGGTGTCGGCGGAGTCGATGAGGTGATCGAGAACGCCGATCTTGGAGGAAACCTTGGAACCGCCGACGATGGCGACGAAGGGACGCTCGGGCTCGGCGAAGATACCGGTCAACGTGTCGACCTCCTTCTCCAGAAGGAAGCCAGCGACTGCGGGCAGGTAAGCGGCGGGACCCACGACGGAACCCTGGGCGCGGTGAGCGGTACCGAAGGCGTCGAGGACGAAGACGTCGCCATAGGAAGCGAGGGTCTTGGCGATCTCGGGATCGTTCTTCTTCTCACGCTTGTCAAAACGGACGTTCTCGAGAACGAGGACCTTGCCCGGCTCGACGGCGGCGACGGCCTCGACGGCCTTCTCGCCATAAGTGTCGGCGACAAAAGCAACATCGAGACCAGAGAGCTCGGCGAGCTTCTTGGCGACGGGCTCGAGGGAAAGCTCGGGCTGGAAGCCGGTGCCCTCGGGACGGCCGAGGTGGCTCATGAGGATAACGCGAGCATTGTGCTCAACGAGATAGTTGATGGTGGGCAGGGCAGCCTTGATACGGGTGGTGTCGCCAACGACGCCATCCTTGATAGGCACGTTGAAGTCAACGCGGACGAGAACGCGCTTGCCGTCGACATCGATGTCGCGGACGGTCTTCTTGGTAAAGGCCATGTTTGCTTCTACCTTTCGTACGTGTCTGCCTCCCATTACGGCAGACGATTTCTTATAAAAAGGGCGCGACCTTAGGGTGTAAGCCCTATAAGGCCGCGCCCTTTTTTAGACGCTCAACGAGCTATTCGCTAAAAGCTAAATTAAGCAACGAACTTCTCGAAGTACTTGATGGTGCGGACCATCTGAGAGGTGTAGGAGTTCTCGTTGTCGTACCAAGAGGTAACCTGAACGAGGGTCTGGCCGTTGCCGAGGTCAGAGCACATGGTCTGAGTGGCGTCGAAGATGGAGCCATGGGTCTCGCCGATGATATCGGTGGAGACGATGTCGTCCTCGTTGTAAGCGAAGGTCTCGGAGATGGTGGCAGCGTAGGCCTTCATAGCGGCGTTGACCTCGTCGGCGGTAACCTTCTTGTCAACGACAGCGTAGAGGTTGGTGAGGGAGCCGGTCGGCGTCGGGACGCGCTGGGCGGCACCGATGAGCTTACCGTTGAGCTCGGGGAGAACCAGGCCGATAGCCTTGGCAGCACCGGTGGTGTTGGGGACGATGTTGACGGCGCAGGCGCGGCTACGACGCTTGTTGCCCTTGCGCTGCGGGCCGTCGAGCGGCATCTGGTCGCCAGTCCAGGCGTGAATGGTGGTCATGATGCCGGACACGATGGGAGCGAAGTCGTTCAGACCCTTGGCCATCGGGGCGAGGCAGTTGGTGGTGCAGGAAGCAGCGGAGATGATGTTGTCCTCAGCGGTCAGCGTCTCATGGTTGACGTTGTACACGATGGTGGGCAGATCGCTGCCGGCCGGAGCGGAGATGACGACCTTCTTGGCACCAGCGTTGATGTGGGCCTGAGCCTTAGCCTTGCTGGTGTAGAAGCCAGTGCACTCGAGAACGACGTCGACGTCGAGGTCGCCCCAAGGCAGGTTGTTGGCGTCGGCCTCCTTGTAGATCTTGATCTCCTTGCCGTCAACGGTGATGGAATCCTCGCCAGCGACGACCTCGTGATCGCGAGCATAGTTGCCCTGCGTGGAGTCGTACTTCAGCAGGTAAGCGAGCATATCGGGAGAGGTGAGGTCGTTGATAGCGACGATCTCGGAGCCCTCATGACCGAACATCTGACGGAAGGCCAGACGACCGATGCGACCGAAGCCGTTAATAGCAACCTTTACTGCCATTGTGTCTCCTTTCGTAAGGCCCCCGCAAGCTACAGCGCCCGCCGTTGAGGCCCACAAACTAACCACTCGCCTAATATACCTTTTTTTTGACTTGAATTTCACGAGAATGCTCGAAATTGAAAATCAAATTTGCTTTAAAACGTTTTAAAGCATAAAACAGCAGTTCAAGTACTATATAAACTGCCGCTTTAAACTACCTGTTCGCTTCAATGAGCTTTTCAAGACGCAAAACACGGTGATATAGGGCCGACTTTGACAAAGGAGGGTCGGCCATCTCCCCCAAATCTCGCAGTGAGAGATCGGGATAGCGCTCACGTAAGTCACAAAAGGCCGCCAAGGCATCCGGGAGCACATCGCGCATGCCGCGTCGCTCAAGCTCCTCGATAAGCGCGAGCTGATGTTGGGCAGCGCCGGCGCTTCTCGTCTGGTTGGCCAGCTCAGCATTCACGCGACGATTTACGTCGTTTTTCACCAACTTGACCGCACGGGCTTCCTCGATTTCGGCAACGCTGCGCTTGGCACCAATCAATTTGAGCAAATGCTCAATCTCCTCGGCGCTCTTGATGTACACGGCATATGATCCTCGCCGGGCGTTGACGCGCGCATGAACCCCGACCTGCTCCAACAGGTCGCAAAGCCCCTTGGCGTATTGTTCGCCCTGCACCGCAATCTCCAGGTGAAAATCGCCACGCGGGTCTGCCACAAAGCCGCCGGCAATCAAAGCGCCGCGAATGTAGGCGAGCCTGCAGCAGGGCCGGGCGACGATATGGCGCGGCACACCGGCGACGAGCCCTCCCCTGCGGTCGAGAATGCCCAGCAGAACCAAAGCCTTATCGAGGTCGGGCTGGTCGGGCAAGGTGATGAGATAGTTTCGCACCTTATGCAAGACCGACTTGCGAACGGTAAACTCCGTTTTGAGCTTGAGGATGCGGTGCGTCAGCGTAATCATCGTGCGTGCAACGGCACCCGTCTCGGTCGCAACCGTCAAACGGTACCGACCAGAGCCCGCCAGCGAAAGCGTGCCACTCACACGTGTAAGAGCGGCAAGTGTCGACAGATCGCAATATTCACATTCGGGTTCGCAGCGCGCAAGCTCGTCACGCACCTCGGCGGTAAACGACATTCAAACCTATGCTTTCGTATTGGCACGCGACAAGTCGCGGTGAGAAATGCTCACGTGATACTGAGCACCTTCCAGGTATCGGGCCGTAGCCTCTGCAATGGCAACGCTGCGGTGCTGGCCGCCCGTACAGCCGATGGCAATGGAAAGCTGCGGCTTGCCCTCCGCGATATAACCCGGCATGACCGTATCGAGCAACTGCGTCCAAACCTTCCAGAACTCCTGCGTCTTGGGATGGTCCAGGACAAAGTCGGAGACCTTCTTATCGAGGCCGGTCAACGTGCGCATCTCGGGGTCGTAGAATGGATTAGGCAGGAAGCGAACATCGATCATGATGTCTGCCTCGACGGGCATACCATGCTTAAAGCCAAATGAGAAGACGTGGACGTCCATGAGCTGCTGGTCGGACAGCTCTGAAAAAGCCGCACGCAGCTTATTGCGTAAAGCAGAGGTACGAAGGCGGCTCGTATCGATGATCATATCGGCTCGGTCGCGCACGCCCTGGAGTTGTAAACGCTCGCGCTGGATGGCGTCGGCCGTGGTCTCCCCCGGCTTCGCAATGGGATGGCGGCGGCGGTTTTCGCTGTAGCGGCGAATCAGCACCTCATCAGATGCATCGAGAAACACAATGTCACAGCTCATCTCGCGCTCTTCCAAGGCGGCAACGGCGTCAAGCAGCTCATCAAACAGGCCTTGGCTGCGAAGGTCACAGGTAACAGCAAGATGTCTACCCACACCCGTATTGATGCCAACAAGCTCTGCGAGCTGCGCAATCAGGCGCGGAGGCAGGTTGTCGATACAAAAATAGCCCATGTCCTCAAACACATGCATGGCTTGCGTTCGGCCCGATCCGGACATTCCGGTGATGATGACGATATCGGGAATGCGCTCCGTGCGCTCCGCCGCATCCATGGCATCTCCCTTTTGCATGTGCTGCCTCCTAAAATAAGCGCAGGACCCGGCCAGCGGATCCCGCGCGATCAATTGCCTTAGTTGAGTATACCGCCCCAAGCGGATACGAGGCCCGTCTTACGCCTCAAGCGCAGCCTTGAACCAACTCGTAATACTTGTGGGGTGCGTAATGGCAGTGCCAACGACAACGGCCCAGGCGCCGGCGTCAATCGCGGCGCGAGCCTCCTCGGGCGTATGCACACGACCCTCGCAAATAATGGGAAGACCGGGGAACTCCCCGGTTGCCTGGCGCAAAAGCGGCAGGTCGGGGCCGTCTGCCATGGTGCAATCGATGGCGGCGACGCCATGCGAAAGCGTAGTGGAAACCAAATCGAAGCCCATGTCGACCGCGCGGCGGATATCCTCGATCGTGGCGCAGTCCGCCATCAGAAGCACGCCCTCCTCGTGCAGCGGACGAAAAGTGTCCTCGAGCGACTTGCCATCGGGGCGCGGACGATCGGTGGCGTCAATCGCCACGATGTCAGCACCGGCAGCAACGCAGGCGCGGGCGTGACGCAGCGTCGGCGTGATGTAAACGCCCTCGTGTCCATCCTTCCACAGGCCGATAACAGGAACCTCACAACGACCCTTAATGGCAGCAATGTCGGCAAGGCCCTGGCAACGAATGGCGGCGGCGCCACCGAGTTCGCAAGCGCGAGACATTTGAGCCATGGTCTCGGGCGTACGAAGCGGCTCGCCCATATACGCCTGAACGCTCACGATGAGCTTACCCTTCAGGGATTGAATTAAAGGATCGACGGTCATAAGGCTATAACCTTTCTCAGAACAGCCTCCCGAGGCGTGTCGTCTCGGGAGGCTCCTACAGCAGATACGTTTACTTTAACGAGGCAAGAAGATGCTCGGCGGCACCGATAAGCGGTGCGTCGCCCTCCAGAGAACCGATGAGGATCGGCGTGTCCTGAAGCGGATCGAGCGCTTGGCTGGCATAGCCCTCGTGTACCGAATCCTTCCACGTCTGCGAACGCCAATCGGGTCCCTGGTGAATTACGCCACCCGAAAGCACGATGACCTCTGGATCCAGAATGTTGGCGAGCGAGCCCAAGCTAGCGCCCAATGCAAAGCCGGCATCGTGGATGACCTCGGTCGCCTTTGCGTCACCCGCGCGGCACAGGTCGTTCACGTCGCGGCCAACCGAGGGACGGCTGGGGTCAACGCGACCGAAGCGCTCGTCGTACATGCGCCCAATCGACGTACCCGAAGCCACCGACTCCAGATGGCCGGAACGCCCGCAGGCGCAGGGAATGCCGGCGGCAGCCGAGCACTCGATGTGGCCCATATGGCCGGCAGCACCATGGAAGCCCTGCATCACGCGGCCGTTCTCGACATATGCGCCTCCGATACCCGTACCGATGCCCAGACACAAGACGGAGAACTTGCCCTTGCCGACGCCCCAATGGGCCTCACCCAGAGCATGAGCCTGCACGTCGCCTACAACGGCAACGGGAAGACCGAGGTCCTCGCGCAGACGCGGCCCCAACTGAACGCCGGACCAGCCGGGCATGATCTCGTTGGCATACGCGATGGCGCCCGTCTTGGGATCGACGACGCCAGCGGCACCGATACCGACGCCAAGGACCTCGACATCGGGATTCGCCTCGAGAGCGGCCTTGATGGACGCCTCGATACGCTGGAAGACGGCCTCACCGCCCTCTTGGGCCTCGGTGGGAACCTCAGCCTCAAATACGGGATGGGGCACGCCGCCATCAGCCGGATATTCCATAATGGCGGTCGCAATCTTGGTGCCACCGATATCAACGGAGCAGATGTACTTGTTCTCCATGTCGCTCTCCTTAGGAGATAAAAACAACTACAGGAAATAAAGGCGGTGTTATCGCCGCAGCTTGCTAAAGGCTTCCCGAGTGCCCGGGGTTGGGGTGAAAGCGGTCGGGCATTGACCTAATGGGTCACGCTCGATCGCTTGAGCCCCAAGATCGGGTGCCCGGGAAAGCTTTACAGGAGACCGTTGTCCTGGAGGACCTTCCTAATCGCCTCGACGTTCTCGCCGGTCATGGCCTTCACCGGGCGCGGCATGGTCGGGCTGTCGAAAATGCCCATGAGGTTCATAGCGGTCTTGAAGGCGCCAACGCCACCGGCATAGCCCTGGACGCCCGAGGTGACGTCCCAGATGTGCGAAATCTCATTGAGGCGATCCTGCTCGGCTTTGACGGTAGCCCAGTCACCAGCCTGAGCGGCCTTCCACTGACGCACGTAGCCCTCGGGCTCAACGTTGGCGAGACCCGGGACAGAGCCGTCGGCGCCACCAAGGTAGGCACCGTCGACGACGACCTCATGGCCGGTGAGGATGCTCATCGGATGGCCGTTCTTCTCGTTCTCCTGAACGAGGTAGCGGAACGAGACGTCGTCACCCGAGGAATCCTTGACGCCAGCAAGGACGCCCTCGGCGCCGAGCTTTGCAAGGAGCTTCCAAGGGAGCTTGGTGTGAACGCACACGGGAATGTCATAGGCAAAGATGGGCAGGTCGAGCTCCTCGTGCAGGATGCGGAAATGCTCCTCGACCTCGGTCATGCCCTGCAGGGCATAGAACGGACAGGTGGCAACGAGCGCATCGGCGCCCAGCTCCTGAGCAACCTTACCGTGCTCAATCATGCGCTCGGTCTCGGTATCGATGATGCCGACCAGAACAGGAACGCGGTGGTCGACGATTCGAACGGCCTCGGCGATGATCTGTCGACGACGCTCGTCGGTGGAGAAAACGACCTCACCCGAAGAGCCCAAGAAGAACAGGCCATCGACGCCGGCGTCGATCATGCGGTTGATGCTGCGCTCAAAGGAGGCAACGTCGAGCTGGTGATCTTCGGTATCGGGAACAACGACGGGAGGAATAACGCCGGTGAATTTCTGAGTTGCCACAAGAATCTCCTTAGTTGTCTGGCGGGTGGCCCTATGCCGCCCACTCTTGTTGGCAGTGTCCAGGCCGTCTAGGCCAAAGAACACAGGTAGAACGCTTGGTTAAAGAAGTCGACGACTTCGTTTTCGAACGCATTGATGCGTTCGTGAGCATATTTGGCATAGATAATATGCCTCCGGTCACACTCAAGACCGTTGAATACGGCAAACTGGCCCTTGGGATCGCTCACGGCATCCATGAGCGATGTACCCATGAGTACCGATCCGCGCACCCGAGACGACAGCGCTTCGAGGCCGCCGGGAAGCGGATTGGCAACCGCCGTGCAGGCAAGGCCCCGCTCGTCCAGAGCAGAAACCGCCAGCGCGACTCCACCGCCAAGGCCCTCGCCCCATGCAAAGATGCGGTCGGGGTCCATGCCGTCAAGATTGCGCGCGACCTTTGCCATTGCACAGCCCCAGCGGACGCGTTCAACAAAAACGGGCGAGGTAACCCCCTGCTGCAGCTCGCTGAGCCCAATCACATCGTCGTCCAGCGCAAGCACGGCATATCCCATGGCGGCAAACCTCGTCATGTGATGCCATCCACGTACGGGTCGGTCGATGTCGTGAAACATCAGGCATAGCGGCACAAGCTCGGATGCCCGGGCGCAACCTGAGGGCTCAATCAAACGGCCGTGTACGACTTCCCCGGCAAGTTCAAAGGAAACCTCGGAGTAGTGCGCGCACGGATTGGCGAAATCAATCGCCGTGACAGTCAGTCCGCAAACCTCAAAGTCCGAAGCGGCTGCCTCCAACTCGGAAACATCCGCCAAGGCATCGCCACGCCAATCACGGAAATCGGAGAGCCTTGACGAAACCGTCCCAGAGATCCCCGCAAGCTCGGGGTCAATCAGCTCATTGACATTGCTCTCGCACTTAGACATGAGCCTCCCCTTCCTTGCAGAAAAACGGAATGATCAGATCGTCAAAATCCTGAATCTCCTCGTGGCCAAAGCCCTCAAAGAACTCATGGCGCTTCTCACAGGTCAGGTTGTTGTAGACCGCAAACTGCGTCGCCGGTGGACAGACGATATCGGCCGTTCCCGTGCCAAACAGCACGGGGCATTTGACCATGGGGGCAAAGTTCTTGGAATCGAAATACGCCAGCTTGGCATAGGCCTCGTCAATACGAGTCGAGTCCTCGTCAAACCAGCGAGACCAATAGCGCAGGCCCTCGTAGGCAATGTCGTCGGCATCCAAATCCCAGACCAGGCGGAAATCCGACAGGAAAGGATAGAGGATGGCGGCACGATTGATAAGCTCGCTGTTAAGCGCGCAGGTCGCAATGCCCAAGCCACCGCCCTGCGACGCACCGTTCACAAAAACACGGGCAAGATCGATGCCCTCGAGCTCGCGAACAATGCGGCACAGAATGCGGATATCCTGATGCAAGCGTACGTAGTAGAGATTGGCCGGGTCGCCGTCGATACCGGCAACGATATGCCCGGCAACCGTTGTGCCTTCAAATCCACCAATATCCTCGGAGGGGCCACCCTGACCGGGGCAGTCGAGGGCGACAAGTGCCATGCCCATACCCGCAAACGACGCCTGCTCGAACCAGCTGCGGCTTGCGCCCGGATAGCCGTGGAACTGTAGCACCAGCGGCACGGACTCGTCCGAAACCGGCTTGAGATACTTGGCATGCAGGCGGGCGCCGCACATGCCGGTATACCAGAGGTCAAAAAACTGGCAGGTCGCAGCATCGGCAATCGATGCCGCCTCGACCGAATAGTCGATCTCGACGGCGTCAGCCTCGGCCATGCGGTCGTTCCAAAAGAGATCGAAATCTGATGGACGAGGCATGGCGCCCCGATAACCACCAAATTGCTGTTGTAGCTCCTGAGCGCTTGGCATGGCTCGTGAACCCAACCTTTCGAAATCGCAACGAGGGTGCGCCCGGCAAGGGAGCCGGGCGCACAGGAGGGAAAGCGAACCTACTCGCCAAGCTTGGGGTGCAGCAGCGACGGCGCAGCACCGAGCAGCATCTTGGTGTAGGGGTCCTGCGGGTTCTGGAAGACCTGCTTGGCCTCGCCCTGCTCGACGATCTTGCCGCCGTTCATGACGATGATGTCGTCAGAGATGTAGCGGACCGTCTGGATGTCATGGCTAATGAACACCATGGCCAGGCCGAGCTCCTTCTTAAGATCGGTCAACAGGTTGAGGATCTGCGCGCGGACCGAAACGTCCAGAGCCGAGGTGGGCTCGTCGGCGATGATGGCGTCAGGGTTCAACGACAGGGCACGGGCAATTGCCACGCGCTGGCGCTGACCGCCCGAAAGCTGGCCGGGAAGAACCTCGGCGGCAGAGCTGGGCAGACCGGTGAGCTCCAGGAGTTCCTTAACGCGCTTCTCCTGCTCGGCCTCGGTACCCAGGTTGTGGACGCGCATGGGATCGAGCAGCTGCTCACGAACGACCATGCGAGGGTTGAGTGCCGTCGCGGGGTTCTGGAACACGACCGAGATGACGCGGCCCATGTGACGACGATCCTCGGCAGTACGCTTGGTGACGTCCTTGCCCTTAAAGTAGACCTTGCCACTCGTGGGGGCCTGCAGGCCGCACATGACATTAGCAGTGGTGGACTTGCCGCAACCGGACTCGCCGACGATGCCGATCGTCTGACCGGGCATGAGCTTAATGGTCACGCCTTGGACGGCATGAACCAGATTGGGGTGCAGGATCGAACCGGTACGGGTCCTAAAGGTGACGTGGACATCGTCAAGGAAGATAATCGGCTCGACGCCGTTGACCGCAGTCTCGCTCATCTACATCACCTCCGCATGAGGGGTCAAACCATTTGCCTTGAGCACCTCATCGGGGAGCTCGGAATAGAAGTGCTCGGTGCCGGGCACGCGCTTGAAGACCGGACGGGTGTCCAGGCCGATGTGCGGATGGCTTGAGCGGGGCGCGAAGCGATCGCCCTTGGGGAAATCGCGCGGGCTGGGGACGGCGCCGGGCACCTGGTGCAGGCGGCCCGAACCGCTCTCGATGGACAGAACGGAACCCAGAAGACCGCGGGTGTACTCGTGAATCGGGTTGGTGAGCAGCTCCTTGGTGGGCGCCTGCTCGATAACCTGACCGGCGTACATAACCGTGATGTTATGGGCGACCTCGGCGACCAACGCCAGGTCATGCGAAACGAAGATCATGGCAAAGCCGAGCTTGGCCTGAAGATCGTTGAGCAGCTTAATGACCTGCTTTTGGACGGTAACGTCCAGAGCAGTCGTGGGCTCGTCGCAGATGACCAGCTTGGGGTCGCGGGTAAGGGCCATAGCGATCAGAACGCGCTGACGCTGTCCACCGGAAAGCTCGTGCGGATAGCTCTCGAGCGTGCGCTTGGGATCGAGGCCGACGAGCTCCAGGAGCTCCTCGGCGCTGCGGGTGCCGCCGCGCTTGGTGAGCTGCTTCATCTGGGCGGAGATGAGCATAGAGGGGTTGAGCGAGGACAGAGCGTCCTGATAGACCATGGCGATATCGGTACCGCGCAGGCCGAACCACTCCTTCTTGCTCATCTTAAGCAGGTCACGACCCTCCCAGAGGACCTCGCCGGAAAGATGCTCGTCCTCATCGGTCAGGCCCATGATGGCCAGCGTGGTGATGGACTTACCGCAGCCGGACTCGCCTACCAGGCCCATGGTCTGGCCGGGACGGACGTCAAAGTTGACATGGTCGACGACGTTGATATCACCGTGGTGCTCAAACTGGATGCAGAAATCGCGGACCGAAAGAATCGGCTCAACGGACTCATCGGGCACATGGCGGTCGTTACGCTTGAGCTCGACATCGCGCAGGGCGCCAAGACGGGCGGACAGGGACTGGGCCTGCTCCTTGTAGGCGCGAACGGGGTCGGAGACCAGCAGGTCGGCCTCGCGGCGCTTGGAGGAATCGGTCGGATCCAGGGCGGCGGAAGGAGCAGCGGCCATAGCGTCGGTAATGCCCTCGGAGAGGATGTTGAGCGCCAGGCAGGTGATCATGATGGCCAGACCCGGGAACAGCGCCTGCCACCAACGACCGGCGAGCACGCCACCGCGGGCGTCGGCGAGGATGTTGCCCCACGTAGCAGTGGGCTCCTGGATGCCAGCGCCGATAAAGGTCAGCGAAGCCTCGAAGATGATAGCGTCGGCGACCAGGGTGACGGTGAAGACCATGATCGGGGCAATGCAGTTACGAAGAACGTGCTTGATCAGAATCCACGGAGCCTTGGCGCCGGAGACGATAACCGCGCGGACATAGTCCTCACCGTACTCGGATACGATGTTGGCACGCACGATACGGGCGATCTGCGGGGTGTACATAAAGCCGATCGCAAAGATAATCGACGGCACGGAGTTGCCCAGGATGGAAACGAAGACGGCTGCGAGGGCGATACCCGGGACAGACATGATGATGTCCAGGATGCGCATAATCGTCTCGGAGACGGCCTTGCGCGAAACCGCAGCAAGAGCACCGACAACGGAGCCACAGACCAGAGCCATAGCGGTAGCACCAAAGCCGATGATCAGCGAGTAACGGCCACCGTAGAGCATACGCGAAAGGATGTCACGGCCCTTGTCGTCGGTTCCGAAGATAAACCCGTTGCCGGGAGCCTGGCGAGCCGTAAAGATCTCGACCGGGCTATAGGGGGCAAGCAGGGGGGCAAGAATCGCAGTCAGGGCGACCAGCACCAGCACGATGGCGGCAATCTTAGAAGACAGCGTCATCTTCTTCCAGCCACCGAGCTTGAGCCCCTTGGAGGCAGCCTTCTCGAGCTGCTCGGTTTGCTTCTCTCGAATCTTTACCATAATCTACACCGTCCTGATGCGCGGGTTGATGAGCAGGTAGAGCATGTCAACCACGATGTTGATGATGATGAAGGCAAGAGCAACGACGATGACGACGCCCTGAACCAGGTTCGCCTCGTTGCCCTGAACGCCCTGCAGGATCGCAGTACCCATGCCGGGGAGGTTGAAGATGACCTCGATGACGACGGCGCCGCCCATGAGATAGCCAATCTTAAGACCGAGGGTGGTAACCGGGGTGATCAGCGCGTTGCGAAGAACGTTGATGCCGACGACGACCTTCTCGGGAACGCCGGCGCCGCGAGCCATACGGACATAGTCCTTGTCGAGCTCCTCGACCATGGCGGTACGCACGATACGAGTCATCTGACCCGTCAGCGGAAATGCCAAGGCGATGGCGGGCATGATCATGCGTCCCAGATAGCCAGCCGGATTCGTGGTGAAGTGCGGCAGGGCACCCGATGCCGGGAGTACCTTAAGGTAGGAAGAGAACAGCAGGATCAACAGAACGGCAAGCCAGAACGACGGGGTTGCCAAGCCGGCGATGGAAAAGACGCGGATCACTTGGTCCGGCCATTTATCGCGATACAGTGCCGCGATGACGCCGAGCAAAAACGATACGACCGCACCGATGGCAAGACCGATGAAGGTCAGCTGCATCGTGACGGGTAGGGCCGTGGAGATGCGCTTGGCAACGGAGTTGCGAGCAGCACCATAGGTGCCCATGTCGCCATGGATCAAATTGCCCATATAGCGCACGTAGCGCACGGGCCAGGGGTCGTCCAGACCATACTTCTCATGGTACTCGGCAACCGCCTCGGGCGAGGCACCGTCACCCAACGCCGTGTAGGCGGGGTCGGTCTTGGAGAACGACATAAGGAAGAACACCAGGACGGTGACGCCCAATGCCATGATCGGCAGCGCCACGAGACGCCTTCCAATCAAACGTAGAAAGTTGTTCACGTTCTCTCCCCTTTCTTTTGTCGGTAGGACCAACTGGTATATGAGTACGGACACTCATTACAAGACCCGAGCGACATCGTTGCCGCCCGGGTCTTTGTTTCAACTATGAGGATACGGTCCCAACGGCCGACATCCTGCATATAGACTCAAGCGAGTCTTACGCCTTGACGGTCGCGACACCCTTAAAGGACATGCTCGTCGTGCCAATGCCCTTGAAGCCATCGAGGGCCTCGCCGTTGGGCGCAGTGGACGGATCGTTCCAGGAAGCGGAGACGGTCTTAACGTGGACAACGGGGTACAGAACGGCGTTGTCGGCGATGATGTCGAAGCACTCGTTCCACTTCTTCTGCTGCTCGTCGCCCTCGGCGGCAAGAGCCTCGTCCATAAGGCCGTGGAGCTTCTGCCACTCAGCGGACTCCTTCCACGGGCAACGGGTCTGCATCCAGACGTTGTCGCCGTACCACCAGTTGAGCAGCAGGTCGGGGTCTGCGCCGAAGCAGGAAGGATCGCCAGGGGCAAGGAGGATATCGTAGGCCTCGCCGCCGTCGATGGCAGCATAGGTGGCCGGCGAAGTATCGGTCTGGATGGTCACATCGAAGCCGAGAGCGTCGAGGTCGTTCTTGACCTGGGCAGCCATACCCTTGATCTGCTCGTTATCGGTGGTGCGCAGGGTAATGGCGCCCGGGGTGATACCGGACTCCTCGATAAGCTTCTTGGCCTTCTTGGCGTCGGTCTTGTACACCGTGGAGGCCTCATGATAGTTGGTGAAGCTCTTGGGCAGGTAGCAGCTGGCAGCGGTAGCAAGGCCGGCGAAGGTGTTGCTGATCATCTTCTCGGTGTCGAGCGCATACATGACAGCCTGACGGACCTTAACGTCGTTCCAAGGCTCCTTGGCGACGTTGAACATGATGAAGCGGGTGCCGAAGCCCTGGACGTTGTCGATCTTGCAGCCGGCGCCCTCGAGCTGGTCGACGGCGTCAGCGGTAACGAGCTCCATGACGAGCGTGGAGCCTTCCTGCTGAGCGGTGACGCGAGCGGTGGGGTCGGTCAGGATGCTGTACTGGATCTTCTTATCCTCGGCAGCATACTCACCGTTGTACTCGGGGTTGGGAACCAGGGTGATCTCGGTATCGGAGATAGAGTCGTACATCCAGGGGCCGGAGCCGATCGGCTGCTTGGCGCGATCCTCCTCGCTCTGGGCGGCAGGAGTAACGCGAATGATGGCCAGACGATCCTTGAGCAGGGAGAAGTTGGGGACCTTGGTCTTGACCGTCACGGTGCTGGCGTCCTTGGCCTCGATGGACTCGAAAGGCTGGAAGAACGGAGCGTAGGTGGCAGAAGCGGCGCAAGCGGTGTAGGAGGCGACGACGTCGTCAGCGGTAACCTCGGTGCCATCGGAGAATTTGGCGCCCTTGCGGATGGTGACCTCGAAGGTGGTGTCGTCCACGGACTTGGGGTCATCGGTGGCGAGCTCGTTGAAAGTGCTGTAGTCGTGGTAATCGATGCCGTAGAGGCCCTCGACGACGTGCCAGTTAGCGCCCAGGCCCACGGCGGAGCCGGTGCTGGCGGGGTCGAAGCTGGACGGAGCGTAAGCGGAACCGGCGGTGATCACGCCGCCGCCACGGTTGGCGGAATCGGCGGGAGCGGAACCCTCGTCGCTAGAGCTGCCACCGCAGCCAGTGAGACCAAAGCCGGCGACAGCAGCGACGCTGCCGGTGAGGCCAAGGAACGAACGCCTGGACATACCCTTATTGATGATGGCCATGTCTTCTCCTATCAATAGAGAATCTTACCCGGGAGCACCTAAACTTGCCCCCGCGCAACTTGCGGACGATATATACCTTACCTACCGACAAACCCAACTGAGGTGCCGCGCTCGGCGACCGATACATACATACGCTTGAACGGTATTTACTACCGTTCACCGAATTCGTTGACAAACGATACAGCAGACAGTATGTATCGGCGAGGTGAGATATCAGTCTTCGTCAACCCGCAGGATAGCAGGGTTTTCGCTTGGGTTAGTCAAACGTTTTAGCGTTAATAAAACCCGAAACCAGCAGGCAATCATGGCGAAATAAATGGTTGAAAATCGCGCAATCATGTATATCAGTTGTTTATGCTCGTGTTTAGCTATCGGAATGGCCAGCCGCGGCCTCGGCGCGCTCGGCATTCCATGCAACGAGCGCCTCGTGGACCGCCTTGGCAACATCGGCAGGTATGCCGCGAACTTCCGCGATCTCTTGCTCGCTCGCCGCGCGCAACCGCTTCATCGAGCCAAAATGGCGCATAATTGCACGTTTTCTAGTGGGTCCCACGCCTGGAACGTCATCGAGTACCGAAACCGTCATGGCTTTATCGCGCAATTCGCGATGGAACGTGATGGCAAAACGGTGCGATTCGTCGCGCACCTGCTTGATGAGATAGAGCGACGCAGACCCGGTCGGAAGTACGACAGGAGTCTCGTCCCAAGGCACGAAAACCTCCTCATCGGCCTTTGCCAAACCACAAACTGGTATATCGAGCCCAAGGGCCTCAAGTTGCTTAATTGCAGCCGTCAATTGCGGCTTGCCGCCGTCGACAACGAGCAAATCGGGGCGCGAGCCAAAACGTTCGTCGGTCATCCGCTCGGGAGCATAGCGACGCCCCAAAACCTCGGACATCGAAACGAAGTCGTTCGCCTCGTCCAATTCGGCCTGGATTTTAAAGCGGCGGTACTGGCTCTTGTCGGCGTGGCCGTTGGTAAACACCACCATCGAGGCGACCGTAAAGGTGCCATGAAGCGTAGAGATATCGAAGCACTCGATTCGCATTGGCGGCGCAGGTAGCGCCAAGGCGCTCTCAAGCTCCAGGAGCGCTCGATTGGTGCGATCGTCGGCGTATCCCGTGCGCATCATATAACGCATGAGGGCATGACGCGCATTTTTAGATGCCATATCGAGCAACCGGTGTTTTTCGCCGCGCTGAGGCCTATGGAGATGACAGGAACGCTCGCGCTTGTCCGAAAGCCACTCCCCTAGCGCCTCCGCATCCTCAAGCTCGACGGAAAGGTTCACCTCGGCTGGAATATCAGCCGTCTCGTCGTAATAGCGCTTGAGAAAGCCCGACTGAAGCTCCTCTTCATCGACATCCAGGCCCTTATCGAGAATGAACTCACAGGTTCGAACCGTTCGCCCCTCGCGCACAACAAACACGCAGGCGGCCGAAATGGTCTCTTCTCGATAGAAACCAATCACATCGAGATCGACACTCGACGGAAAAACGACCTGCTGTCGGTCGTCCAGGCCCCTAATAACTTCCAAGCGACGCTTGACGCGCGCCGCCCGCTCAAAATCGAGCGCTTCGGCGGCGTCCGTCATCTCGGATGTAAGCTCATCAACGACATCTTTACGATGGCCCGACAAAAATCGCTCGACGCGTTTAACGTTTTTAGCATAGTCGGTTGGAGAGATCGCACCGACGCATGCCCCCGGACCGCGGCCAACATGGAAGTCAAAGCAGGGACGCCCGTTTTGAGCGCAAATCATATTGACGATATCTTCTTCGCCCTTGTGGGACTCGACGATACGGCGGCATCGACGCCATTCCGCACAAGAAGCCGAGCAGATCGGGATTACCTTGCGCAGCGTATCAATGGTCTCGCGCGCCGCGCGGCTGTCGGTATAGGGACCAAAATAACGCGTTCCCGGCTTATGACGCTCACGAGTATATTTAATAGCTGGGAACAGATCGCTCTTGGTGATAGCGATAAAGGGATAGCTCTTATCGTCCTTAAGGTCGACATTAAAGTACGGATGGTATTGACCGATCAGGTTGCGCTCGAGCACCAGCGCCTCGTGCTCGTTCTCGACAACGATATAGTCAAAGCTCGCAACCAGCTGCATCATCAGTGGAATCTTTTGGCGCTCGTCCTGCAGCGTCACATATTGACGCATGCGCGAGCGCAGATTTTTAGCCTTGCCAACGTAAATGACATCGCCCTTGGCATCTTTCCAAAGGTAGCAGCCAGGCTGCATGGGCACACGCGAAACCTGTTCGGCAAGCGTTGGAATGTTGTCATGACCTGCCACGACTGCCTACCTGCGGCGAAGAAGCGCGGAGACCTCAGGCATCTTAAGAAGGACGGCAAGGCCAAAAGTCACGGCAAGCGAAACCATGCCCGCGATGCAAACATAGCCCAA
Source organism: Collinsella sp. LCP19S3_D5 (assembly GCF_052121415.1). Taxonomy (NCBI): domain Bacteria; kingdom Bacillati; phylum Actinomycetota; class Coriobacteriia; order Coriobacteriales; family Coriobacteriaceae; genus Collinsella; species Collinsella sp. LCP19S3_D5. Next base: position 15,883 of record NZ_JBQKEH010000009.1, on the reverse strand, counting down.
GGTAATAAGAATCGATCCGCCAAGCGCTCCGACAAAACTCTCGAGCGCCCACAAAACGCCGGCACCCGCTGCGGCACCCAGGCCGCCGAGCAAAAGGCCATAGAAGCAGCCGTGCAGAATAGATTTAACCTGAAGACCCTGCAGGCGACGACGCAGCCACCACAGCGAACAGCCGACCAGAATAACATAGTCGACAACATACGACATCGCAATCGCAGGCATGCCATAGCCCAGCACCACACCAAACAGCAGAACCGAACCAGCCTGACCGATGGCAGAGTATAGGCAATAGCGACTATAGGGCTTCATGTCGAGCAGCGCCGAGAAGCTCTTCTGCATCAACACGACCACGCCGTAGAGCGGCAGGGAGAGCGCCAGATAAACCAGAAACTCGGACACAAGCGCCACACCCGACTCGTCGAACTTGCCGGCGCAATAAATCATGTTGAGCGGACGGGCAAACACCATGAGATATAGCGCGAAAGGAATCAGGAAGAAGAGCATCTGGGCCACGCCGCGCGAGATACCAGCGCGCACGCTGTCATAATCCTTTTCCTGGGCATCGTGCGAAAGCTCGGTATAAAGCGCCGTCGAGAGCGAGGCGGCTATCAAGGCATAAGGCAGTGTGTACCAAAGGCGCGCATAGGCAATTACAGAAGGACCGGTCTCGGGCTGCACCACCAGCGCGGCTGCGTTGGTAATGGAAGTCGACACGAACATGCATACCGTAGCGAGCAACGTCGGGACGCCGAGCGCGAGCGTCTGTCGCAGTGCAGGATCCTTGAAGTCGATATGAATATGAGGCCGGACACCATGCTTACCGAGTGCGGGAATCTGGCACGCCATCTGGACAAAAACGCCAAGCGTCGTGCCGAGCGAAATCAAAACGACGCCCGCCCGCTCACCAAAGCAGGCAGATACGGGAGCGAAGCCCATAAAACTCGCAATGACAATCACATTGTTGAGTACCGGGGCGAACGTCGACCAAAAGTAGTCACGATGCGCGTTAAGAACGCCCGAGAACACCGAGCCCAAGCCGTAGAACAAAATCTGAATGGCAAAGAAACGGAACATGAATGCAGCGGTATCCATGCTTCCGCCATCGCCCGAAAGGAACGACTGCGTCCAGATAAAGCCCGGAGCAAACACGGTGCCCAACACCGAAATGCCGCCCAGCAGCAAAAGCAGGATGCCGAGCAGATTACCTACGTATTCGTTTGAGGCGTCGCGACCCTGCTCGCGACGCACGCCCATGTAAACCGGCAAAAAGGCGGTAACCAACATACCGCCCATCACGAGCTCATAGAGCATATTGGGCAGGTTGTTGGCGACCTGATAGGAAGACGAGAGCAGCGACATGCCGATGGCGGCAGCCATAGCCCAAGTACGGATAAACCCGGTGACACGCGACACAATGGTCAGTGCAGTCATGAGGCCGGCAGAACGGCCAACCGTAGAGTAGTCCGACGAGCCCATATCATCTACGTCGTCCTGTGATTGGGGGCTGACTTCAGTGTGTTGTCGAGAATCAACCTCGATATCAGGCTCATCGATTATCGCGAAGGGGTCGTCGACCAAAACGGCATCATCGGCAGAAAAAGCTCCGTCAACAGGCGTGACATCGCTGTCAAACGAAGCGTCATCGTTAGCTACGGCATTATTACCAAACACCGTGTCAACTTCCCTGGCGGCAGCGGTTCGACCAGAAAACGACAATAGATCCCAATCATCGTCGTCGACAGCAACGCCCTCGACCGGATCGGTCGAGCCGAGCGGTGACCACTCGTCATCCAAAAGCAACCGCTCGCCATCACCGTCGGTTGCAGGCCTCGCGGGACGATTGGCTGGGACACCCTGCAGTGCGCCCTTTCCCTGAGCCGCCATCAAAAACACCGCCGTCTCATCGGGACGCGGCGCACGAGACGCCCCGGCGTCAGGCATCCGTCCGGCACGGGATTGAGCCGCGGCCAAAAACACCGCCGTCTCATCGGGACGAGCCGAAGAGAGAATCGTACGGGGAGGCACCGTACCGGCACCGGCGGCACGCAAATACACAGCCGTCTCCCCTGGATCTGCAGCAACGGACCAAGCGTTTCGAATCTGGTCATCGACCGAAGAAGCCTCAGGCGCGGGCGTCTGAGAAGCCGAACCCTTTGCAAAGTGAGCTCCGCGCTTCGATTCTTCCTGCGGCATCGCTCAGTCCTCTCTCGTGATCGGGGCAACCGTCGCCCCGCAAAATGCAACTAAGTCGTCGGGGGCAAGCTCAAGTTGATAGCCACGCTTACCGCCTGAGATAAAAATGGTATCCCAAAGGACGCATGTCTCATCGATCAGCGTCCGAAAGCGTTTTTTCATGCCGACTGGACTGCAGCCGCCCCGGACATACCCCGTCGCGGCAAGCAAGTCCTTGACATGCATCATGGTCAGCGACTTTTCACCAGCGGCGCGCGCTGCGGCCTTTAGGTCAAGCTCGTCGGCAACGGGAATACAGCACACAACGTGTTCGTTGGACGGCGTCACGCAAACCAAGGTCTTAAACCCCTGGCCAGGCTCCTCGCCAAGTTGTTCCAAAATTGCAACGCCTAAACCCACCGACTCATCGCCATCGTCTTCATACGTATGGAGAATATAGGAGATGCCGGCGTTTTCCAGCTCGCGCATCGCATTGGTTTTCGGCGTCTTTGCAGCCTTTGCCATGGCATGTCCCTTCCCTCGCATTCGAACGTAACGCCTAAGTATATGTCCAATTTAGCCGCATACGTCATCTCGACACACAGAAGCGCCACCGAATCGAAAGGAATCGGTGGCGCTTCTCGTCCGACGGCGTCTCTTTACTGGGCGTCGAGTTGTGCCTGGCGCTCGCGGTCGCGCTTGAGCAGCGGTGCCAAGAACTTGCCCGTGTAACTCTGCGAACATGCCGCGACCTGCTCCGGCGTACCCGAGACCACGACGGTTCCGCCGCCATTGCCGCCCTCGGGACCCATATCGATCAGGCGGTCGGCAACCTTGATGACATCAAGGTTGTGTTCAATCACCAGCACCGTGTTGCCCGCATCGACCAAGCGCTGCAGCACATCGAGCAGCTGGCGGACGTCCTCAAAATGAAGGCCGGTCGTCGGCTCGTCCAAAATATAGAACGTCTTGCCCGTCTGGCGTCGATGAAGCTCCTTGGCGAGTTTCACACGCTGCGCCTCGCCGCCCGAAAGCGTCGTGGCAGGCTGCCCCAAACTCACATAGCCCAAGCCAACGTCATACAAAGTCTGAAGCTTGCGCTTAATCTGCGGGATATTCCCAAAGAAGGCCAGCGCCTCGGTGACGCTCATGTCGAGCACGTCCGAGATGGTCTTGCCACGGTAGGTGACCTCGAGTGTCTCGCGGTTGTAGCGTTTACCGCCGCAAACTTCGCAGGGAACGTAGATATCGGGAAGAAAGTGCATCTCGATCTTGATCTGTCCGTCGCCCTTGCACGCCTCACAGCGCCCGCCACTCACATTAAAGGAAAAACGACCCGGCGAGTAGCCGCGCGCCTTCGACTCCGGCGTACTCGCAAACAGCGCGCGAAGATCATCCCACAGGCCAATATAGGTAGCAGGGTTGGAACGCGGTGTGCGGCCAATCGGCGACTGGTCGATATCGATAACCTTATCGATACACTCGATGCCCTCGATTTTCTTATACGGACCCACAGGGCGCGTCGAACGGTGAATAGCATTCGTAAGGGCAGGCGCAATGGTGTCGGTAACCAGGGAGCTCTTGCCCGATCCCGACACGCCGGTAACAACCGTAAGCGTACCAAACTCGATCTTGGCAGTAACGTTTTTGAGGTTGTTAGCTCGAGCGCCCGTAATTTTAAGGCAGCCGCGACCGGGCTTGCGCCGTTCATCAGGCACCCGGATCATTCGTTTGCCGGTCAGATAAGCGCCCGTCATCGACTCAGGACACGCCATGATATCGGCAGGCGTTCCCGCCGCGACTACGTGTCCGCCGTTGACGCCGGCGCCGGGCCCCATGTCGATCACGTAGTCGGCGGCACGGATCGTGTCCTCGTCGTGTTCGACGACGATGACGGTATTGCCGATATCGCGCAGACGCTCAAGGGTCTTGATCAGGCGCTCGTTATCGCGCTGATGAAGGCCGATCGATGGCTCGTCCAAAATGTACAGGACACCCATGAGGCCGGCGCCGATCTGTGTTGCCAGGCGAATACGCTGCGCCTCGCCACCAGAAAGCGTCGCCGAGGCACGATCGAGCGTCAGATAGTCGAGTCCAACATCGACCAGAAAACGCAAGCGCTCCAGGATTTCCTTGACGATGCGCCCGCCGATAAACTGTTGGCGCTCGGTGAGCTCCAGGCCCTCAAAAAACTCGAGCGACTCACGGCACGACAGGCAACAAACCTCGTAAATGGACTTGCCGCCCACGGTGACGGCGAGCATCTCGGGGCGCAAACGAGCGCCGTGGCAGCTCGAGCACGGTTCCTCGCGAATGTACTTCTCCAAGCGCGCCTTGGTGTTCTCGTTCGTCGTCTCGGTATAGCGTTCGTACAGGATGTTGCGAACGCCCGAAAACTTGGTATCCCACTGGCTACGACGTCCGTCGAGCTTTTGGTAGTCAACCGAGATCTTCGTATCGCCCAGGCCATCCAAGAATGCACGACGCACGCGAGGGGGCAAGTCCTCCCACGGCGTATCGGCGCTTACCTTAAAGTGTTTACAGACCGCAGCAAAAATCTGCGGGTAGTAGTTCGAATTGCCAAACAGGCTACCAAAGACTCCGTCGGCAACGGACTTCGAGGGGTCCTCGATCAGCGCCTCGGCATCAACGGTTTTCTTAAAGCCCAGGCCGTCGCACTCAGGACATGCGCCATAGGGAGCGTTAAACGAAAAATCACGCGGCTGAAGATCGTCAATGGAGTGTCCATGCTCCGGGCACGCCAAGGCCAACGAATACTCCAGCAGCTCGCCCTCGGTCCCCTCGGGAGCATCACGATCGGGCAGCATGTACACATTTACATTGCCGTGAGCCAGCGCGGTCGCCTGCTCAACAGACTCGGCGATACGGCCCAGAGAGTTCCCACGGATCACGATGCGATCGACCACGACCTCGATATCGTGCTTGAACTTCTTGTCCAGATCGATTGGATCGTCGAGCGAGCGCACTTCACCGTCGACACGCACGCGGCTAAAGCCCTCGGCACGAAGGTCCTCAAACAGTTTGGTGTACTCGCCTTTTCGCCCGCGCACCACCGGTGCCAGCACAAACGCGCGGCGACCCTCCCCCGCCGCCAAGACCTTGTCGGCAACCTGGTCGGTCGTCTGGCGCTCAATGACGCGGCCGCATTCGGGACAGTGCGGGGTGCCCACACGGGCGAACAGCAGGCGCAGATAGTCATAAATCTCGGTTACGGTGCCAACCGTCGAGCGAGGGTTTTTAGACGTCGTCTTTTGGTCGATCGACACCGCCGGCGAAAGGCCGTCGATTGAATCCAAGTCGGGTTTGTCCATCTGGCCCAAGAACTGGCGCGCATAGCTCGAAAGGCTCTCGACGTATCGACGCTGGCCCTCGGCATAGATAGTGTCAAATGCCAGCGAGCTCTTGCCCGAGCCAGAAAGACCGGTAATGACCACGAGTTGGTCACGCGGAATGGAAACATCGATATCACGGAGGTTGTGCTCACGAGCGCCGCGAATAACGATAGAAGAATCAGACATGGAAGCTCCTTGCCTCCTATTGCATCGAATCATACTGCCGATGAGTTTAGCGCACTCGACGCGCACAGATGTTCGTAATACAAGATTCCCAGACCTTTAGCTTTGCGTATCGGGCGCTTTGTTTCTCGAAATGCCGTGGAAAGGTTACAGTAATCTAATACTGAACTTAATTTGCTGTAACAGAGGAACGTCCATGACCGAAGATATCCCCCCTGAAATCACTTCGAGTGACATGGCCAATCTGCCCATATTCATCGCCGTCCTTATCGTGGCCACCGTCGTCGTGCGCGTGTATTTTTCAATCAAACACAATGAAAAGCCGCCCATTGCCCGCGTCTTTTGGTGCGCGACGCTCCTCATCCCGCTCGGCATGGTAGCTGCATGGATTACGAATCAATTGCTCGTAAATGAGGGCAGTTCCCTATGGGTCCTTTCTTATTCGGCGCTCGGTGCCGCCGCCGTCATACTTCTTGTCGAGCCCTTGGTTTCGGGACTTATCGACCAAACCGATCTTGCGACGGGAACGGTTGCCTGTATTTGCCGTGACATCCTTGTCATCGCCGCTGTTTCAGCGCTCTCGTTCGTTTCACTCGAAATTGCCTGCAACGAAACGTTCTATCGCATTCCCGCCAACTCATTCGGGTTTTCCGTCGGGCTGCTCGCGACGGTTCTGCTCTCCCTTTATTTGCTGGGACAGCGTCATGGAGGCGTCATGGTCCTCGTGCCCGTCGTCTGTTGCATCCTTGGCATTGCCGAGCACTTCGTCATAACGTTTAAAGGCGAGGCCATCCTGCCAAGCGATATCTTGGCCCTTGGCACCGCAATGGAAGTGAGCGAGGGATACGAGTTTACCTTTACCGCCGGAATCGTAACCTCTCTAGCCCTGCTAGAGATTTCCCTGGGGCTTCTTTCGCTTATCCGACCGAGAAAGCTCCGTACGCCCACCCATGTCTTCCCCGCAATCGCCGCTAACCTCTGCGCTTTTCTGCTAGTGACCGTTGTGGGGCTCTCGGGCTTTTCCAGCATCGACTTGGAGCAGGCGCTGAATTTTGGATTTGACCGTTGGCAGCCCATCACCACGTATGCGTCTCAGGGTTTTATCACTTCGTTCACCGAAATGGTCAACGAGTTGCCCATTGAGAAGCCCGAAGACTATACGCCCGATGAGGCGCAGAGCATCGAGCAGGAGCTCGCCGCCACCTACGACAGCACGTATGGCTCGAGCGAGCAGCGCGCGGCGGCCGTTGCCCAGTTCAATGAAATCAAGCCGACGATTGTTGCCGTCATGAACGAGAGTTTTAGCGACCTTTCGTGCTTTGAGCAGCTCCAGGCGGCCGGGTACACCGGCCCCGCATTCTACAACTCGCTTCCCGACACACTTGTTCGCGGCACCATGCTCGCTTCGGTCGCCGGTGGCGGAACGGCGAACTCCGAATTCGAATTTTTGACCGGAGCGACAACGGCCTTTGTCGGATTAGGCAAAATCCCCTATCAGCTATATCAGATGAATGGCGTCAGCAGCCTGGCAAAGGACCTTAAGGAGCTTGGGTATACCGCTACCGCTATGCACCCGCAAAACCCCGTCAACTACCATCGAGATAAAATCTATCAGCAGCTGGGCTTTGGAGACTTTCTTTCAATCGGCGATTTCGAAGGTGCGCCCTGTTACCATGCCGGCGTATGCGACTACGCCACCTACGACAAGATACTCGACCTGCTTAGAACCGACGAAGCCCCGCAGTTCATCTTTGACGTCACGATGCAAAATCACGGCGGCTACGACTATGGCACCGTTCCCGCCGAGGAGCTGACAAACTATTGGGTCGAGGGAGCCAGCGAGGGCGCCAATAGCGCGCTCAATACCTATCTTACCTGCATCAACGCATCCGACCGGGACCTCGAGTACTTTATCAACGAGCTCCGCAATATCGGCAGACCGGTTGTCCTTGTCTTTTTTGGCGACCATCAGCCGAGCGCCGCAACGACTCTCAACGACGAGCTGCACCCTCAGGAAGATACGGCAAGCCACGCTTTCCGTATCTATCAGTCGACCTATTTCGTCTGGGCTAACTATGAAATCGCCGGTAATACCGAGCTCAACGTCTACGACACCGTCGGGGCAAACGAGATTGCAGCCATTACCCTTAATAAGATCGGCGCCCCGCTCACCGACTATCAAAAGGCTCTGCTTGCAACAAGGTCAGATGTGCCCACCATCAATGTCGCCGGCTATCTTGGTGCCGACGGGCTGCGCTACGACTTGGAATCTGAAGACAGCCCATACGCCTCGACGATCGACAAGCTGCAGCGCATCCAATACCTCGAGTTCGCCAGCAAAGTTCAGTAAGCCCGCTCATTCGCTTGGGCCCATCGTATTGCAAGCACGCTCGGCCCAAATGCATCACAAATGACTCCCGCTCGCAAACGAGGGTACAATGACGCTCGTGTCACATCACGGGGCCCCGGCCCCAACATATACAAAGGAGTCATACATGGGTTGCGAGCACGCACAGGCCGCCGGCGGACAAACGTCGCCGTCGCAATTTGAGGAGAACACGCTGTCCGAGGTCAAACGCGTCATCGCCGTGCTTTCCGGCAAAGGCGGTGTCGGCAAGTCGTTTGTCACCGGTGCCATCGCCACCGAGCTTGCCCGTCACGGCCACAAGGTCGGCGTCCTCGATGCCGACATCACCGGTCCCTCTATCCCCAAGATGTTCGGTATGAGCGGACGCCACGTCCATGCCCTTGGCAACCTTATGCTGCCCGAAATCTCCGAGCACGGCGTCAAGGTCATGAGCTCCAACCTGCTGCTCCAAAACGAGACCGACCCCGTCCTTTGGCGCGGTCCGGTCATCGCAGGCGCCATTAGGCAGTTCTGGAGCGAGACCTCGTGGGGCCCCATCGACTACCTGCTGGTCGACATGCCTCCGGGAACAGGCGACGTCGCGCTCACCGTCTTCCAGTCGCTGCCCGTCGACGGCATCGTCATCGTCACGAGCCCGCAGGATCTGGTCTCGATGATTGTCGCCAAGGCGGTCAACATGGCCGAGAAGATGAACGTCCCCATTCTGGGCATTGTCGAGAACATGAGCTATATTGAGTGCCCCGACTGCGGCAAGAAGATCGAGGTCTTTGGCAAGAGCAAGCTCCCCGAGGTCGCAGAGCGCTATAACCTCGACATCTTGGGCCAGCTTCCCATTAATCCGGCACTCGCCGAGGCCTGCGATAAGGGCGAGGTCGAGACCGCGCTGCCCGACGGCATGTTGCCCCAGGCCGTCTCTGCCGTCGAGGCCATTGCCCCGCACGAGACCGACGAGGCCTAAGTGAACACGAGCGCCTTCTATGACGTCCTGGTAATCGGCGGCGGGGCTTCAGGCCTCGCCGCCGCCATTACGGCCGCACGCGCGGGTAAAAGCGTCTGCATCGTTGAGCGCGATGTCGCGTGCGGCCTTAAGCTGCTTGCGACCGGAAACGGTCGCTGCAACCTCTCCAACGAATCGATTGATCCTCAGCGGTATAACCACCCCGCATTCGTTGAATCCGTCATGAGCCCCCAGCCCGAGCAAGAGCTTATGGGTTTCTTCTCCTCGCTGGGCATCATGACAACCTCCGAGGAAGGCCGGCTGTACCCGCGCTCGCTTCGCGCCGAATCGGTGCGCGACGCGCTTCTCAACGTTTGCGACCGCCTAGGTATCACCTTAATCTGCGGGGCCAACGTTGCCTCGGCGCACAAAGCTTCCGAAGGCTGGGCACTCCAAATAAACCGTCCAGCGCGGGCGCTCAAGGCAAAAAAGCACGACGACCGAAAATCGGAGCTCCGCTCGCTTCGGAAGGCACTCGCCGATGTCCCTCGCAAGAACGAGGCCCTGCAGGCGCGCGCCGTAATTATCGCCACGGGTGGCAACCCCACCGGTATCGCCGATACGTTTCGCCTCCCCCTCACTTCGTTGCGCCCCATCCTCTGTCCCGTATCGGCAACGGTCGTTGGCGATCGGGCGGCACTCAAGACGTTGGATGGTCTGCGCGTCCGCGCCCGCTTGACGCTCACCCGAAACCATAGGGAGCTCTGGCACGAAGACGGTGAAGTGCTGTTTCGAACCTTCGGTATCTCTGGCGTCGCTGTCTTCAACCTCTCCCGTCGTATCCAGCGCGGCGATACGATCCTGCTCGACGTTTTCCCCGACCTCTCTAAAGACGAGTTGCTCGATATGCTTAACCGGCGCGTTGAGCTGCTCGGCGGCTTTTCGCCCCGCGATCCCCGTTGGCTCGACGGCATGCTCGCCCCGCAACTCTCCCGCGTCGTCTGCACAGCGTTCGAGCAGTGCCATCCAGGCTCCAACGATGTCATCCACCTGGTCTCGATCCTCAAGCACTTTAAGTTGCTCGTCGAGGGAACAGCCGAGGAGCGCTCGGCGCAGGTCACGCGGGGTGGCGTATCTGTCGAGAGCATCTCAACACCCAGTCTACGCGCGCGCAGCGTTGTCGACGCCCCGCTTTACGTCTGCGGCGAAGCGCTCGACATCGACGCCGATTGCGGAGGCTTTAACCTTGCGTGGGCCTGGATCTCGGGCATTCGCGCTGCAAGCAGCCTGTAGCCGCACAGTCTATAATCAAAAACGCATTCGGGCCGCCTGGGATACCGGACGGCCCCTTTCTTGCCTCTAAGGAGACCTCGATGATCGAACTCACCCAAGTCAACGCGTCGCTCGATGAAGCCGGCGATGAAAATGCCTGCCTCATTGTTGGCAAGCGATTCGCCAAGCGCGTCCTACGTTGCAAGGACTCCGAGATCAAGTCCATCGAGCTCCACCGCAAGTCAATCGACGCTCGCAAAAAACGAGACGTCCATTTTATCCTGAGCTTTCGTGTTGAGCTGACTAGTCCCCACCTCGAGCGAGAAGCGGTCGACAGCGTTGCCGAGCGTGACCGCTCGCGCGTACGCGCGATAGAAGACGATGAATCTTCATTCCCCTCCCCCGTTTCCGGCGCACCCAAAGAGCGCCCCGTCGTCGTCGGTGCCGGATGCGCCGGCCTTTTCGCCGCACTCACCCTTGCCGAAGCAGGTCTGAAGCCCTTGCTCATCGAGCGCGGCGACCCGGCATTTCGCCGCTCGCAGGCGATCGACCTCTTTCTAAAGGAGCGCATCCTCGACCCCGAGAGCAATATTCAGTTTGGTCTGGGCGGCGCGGGGACCTTCTCGGACGGCAAGCTCAATACGGGAACAAAAAATCCCGCCCATCGCCTTATCCTCGAAACCTTCGTCGAGGCAGGTGCGCCCCGCGATATTCTGTGGGATGCCAAGCCGCACATTGGCTCCGACATCCTTCCCACGGTTGTCACCGCTATATCCCAGCGCATCGAGCAGCTCGGAGGTGTCGTCCGTTATCGAACAAAACTCGTCGACATTCGCATCGACGCGTCTGGCGCCATCACCGGTATTGATGTCCAATCGTCCCAAGACGCCGCTTACGAGCCAATTGTGACAAAGCACCTCATCCTCGCCTGCGGGCATTCTGCTCGCGATATTTTTGAACTCCTTAAGGACCACAACGTGGCCCTCGCACAAAAGACCTTTGCCATGGGCGTTCGCATCGAGCATCCGCAGCGCGACATCGACCGAGCCCAATATGGAGCCTCGGCGGGACATCCTGCCCTCGGAGCAGCCCCCTACAAACTCGTCGCCCGTCTTCCCAACGGCCGCAGCGTGTTCTCGTTTTGCATGTGCCCCGGCGGGCAGGTTGTCGCCGCCTCTTCCGAGCAGGGCCACCTGTGCGTCAACGGCGCCAGCCTCAATGCCCGCGACGGCCGTAACGCAAATGCCGCCCTGCTCGTTAACGTCACGCCTGAGGACCTTCCCGACGATGACCCGCTCGCCGGCATCGAGCTCCAGCGCGCCTGCGAGGCGGCCGCCTATCGCCTGGGCGGTTCCAACTGGAACGCACCGGCACAACTCGTCGGAGATTTCCTCGCAGGACGCGCCAGCAAGGCGCCCGGAAAGGTAAAGCCCACCTATCCGCTCGGTGTGACCTGGACGGCAATTGACGAAGCCCTACCGCAGCATATCGTCGAGTCGCTCCGCCTGGGACTTCCCCTACTCGGAAAAAAGCTACGGGGCTACGACCGCCCCGATGCCGTTCTTACCGGCGTGGAGACTCGTTCGAGCTCACCGGTCACTGTCACCCGAGACCGAACGTGCCATGCCGTGTCGACCCCGGGCCTCTACCCTTGTGGTGAGGGAGCTGGATATGCCGGAGGCATCATGAGCGCGGCCACCGACGGTATCCGTTGTGCCGAAGCCCTGATCGCAGACCTCTAGCGAACGAATTCCAGCGCGCAAAAGACACAGGCCCCGAGCTCCCTATGGAGCTCGGGGCCTGTTCGCTATTTCTTAAACCGTGCACCCTGTCGTTTTCTGCCCGATGCGAACGTGGAACCCTTGCGGGCCTGCGAACGCAAGCGCTCGATCGTCTCGTCCTCAGACGCACCCTCGAGCATCGCCCGAATCTGAACGACAGCATCACGCAGGCGCGCCGCCTCCTCAAAGTCCATGGCGGCAGAAGCGTTACGCATATCCTCTTCCATGGTTTCGACGATCCGCACAAGCTCGTCATGCGGTAGTTCTTCCAACTGCTCCGCAAGTGTCTGCTCGGGCGCCACCGTTTCCGGCACACCGCCCTCGCCCGACTCATCGGGCGTATAGAATGCGCCATGGCCAAGAGAGTCGCCCTTCGAGCGTCCCTTGGAGCCCACAGTTTTTTCGGCCTCGGCAATAAAACTTGAGATGTCGTTGATGGCCTTGCGCACTGTCTTGGGCACAATGCCATGTTCGTCGTTATATGCCATCTGAATCTCGCGACGGCGCCGCGTCTCCTCGATGGCCGCTTTCATCGAATCGGTCACAACGTCTGCATACATGATGACTTCGCCATCGGCGTTACGGGCCGCACGGCCAATCGTCTGAATCAGCGAACGGCGGTTGCGCAAGAAGCCTTCCTTATCGGCATCGAGAATTGCCACCAGTGAGACCTCGGGAAGATCCAAGCCCTCGCGAAGCAGGTTGATGCCAACGAGAACATCGATCTTGCCCTCGCGCAGCGTTCGCAGGATCTCGACACGGTCCATTGTCGCCGTATCAGAGTGCATGTAATTGACCTTAATGCCCGCATCAAGTAGATGGTCGGTCAGGTCCTCGGCCATGCGCTTGGTCAACGTGGTCACCAGCACGCGCTCCTTGCGGGCAACACGCTCGCGAATCTCGTCCTCAAGATCGTCAATCTGACCGCGAACGGGACGCACGTCGATCTTGGGATCGAGCAGGCCGGTCGGACGAATAATCTGCTCCACGTCGTTTTGGCTCACCCGCAGCTCGTAGTCGCCCGGCGTTGCCGAAACATAGATGAACTGGGGGATTCTCGCCTCAAACTCATCGAAACGAAGCGGGCGATTGTCGAGCGCCGAGGGCAGGCGAAAACCATGCTCAACAAGCGTAACTTTGCGCGATCGGTCGCCTTCGTGCATGCCGCGAATCTGTGGCACCGTCACGTGGCTCTCGTCTATGATGCAGAGCATGTCCTTGGGGAAGTAATCAATCAAGGTAAACGGCGGTTCGCCCGGCTTACGCCCGTCCAGATGACGCGAGTAGTTCTCGATGCCGTTGCAAAAGCCCATCGTCTCGAGCATCTCGAGGTCATAATCGGTCCGTTGCTGTAGACGTTGCGCCTCGAGCAACTTGTCGGTCGCCTTGAGCTCCGCGACGCGCTTCTCGCACTCTTCACTGATTGACTTCAAGGCCGCCTTGACCTTGGGCTTCTCGGTCACATAGTGCGATGCCGGCCACACGGGAATAGCCTCATACTCACGAAGCATCTCACCGGTAACCTCATCGATTTCGGCGATAAGCTCGACCTCATCGCCAAAGAACTCAAATCGCAACGGATGCTCGGCATAGGGCGGATACACATCGACAACATCACCGCGCACGCGGAAGGTGCCACGCGCCAAGTCATAGTCGTTCCGGTCGTACTGAATGTCGATGAGCGCATGGATAAAGTCATCGCGCTCGAGCGGTACTTTCTTGTCGACATTCGGCGCCAGCCCCGCATAGTCCTCAGGAGAGCCGATGCCATAGATGCAGGACACCGAAGCAACGACGATCACATCGCGTCGAGAAAGCAACGAGGCGGTCGCCTGATGTCGAAGCATCTCGACTTCTTCGTTAATCGAAGCATCCTTCTCGATATACGTATCGCTTTGCGGCACATATGCCTCGGGCTGATAGTAGTCGTAGTACGAGACGAAGTAGACCACGGCGTTGTTGGGAAAGAATTCTTTGAGCTCGCTCGCAAGCTGGGCGGCGAGGGTTTTGTTGGGAGCCATGACCAGCGTTGGCTTACCGAGAGCTTCGATGGTCTTGGCCATGGTAAAGGTCTTGCCCGAGCCGGTCACGCCAAGCAAAACCTGATACCGGTCTCCGTCCCTCACACCCTGCACAAGCGACTCAATGGCCTTTGGCTGGGAACCTGCAGGCTCATAGGGAGACACGACCTCAAACGGTACCTCGGAGCCCTCAACGCCAAAGCGCTTGAGCTCTCCGCCAACACGCTCAACTTCAAAATCCGCCATGGATACTCCTAACTCATACATCTGCAGTATACGCAGGCGGCAAGCATAGTCCTATACGAACCGGTCCGGATAGAGGGTCTTATAGCGAATCCAGGCATTATTGACACGAATCAAATAGGCTTGCGTCTCAGGAAAGGCAATCGCGTTGTGGAGCGATGTGTTTTGCTGCGCCCACCCATCGACATTGCCCATTCCGGCATTGTAAGCAGCAATAGCGCTATCCGTCGAACCATTGAAATATGTCAGCAGGTACGAGAGGTACGCGCACCCAAATTCGATATTCGAAGCGGGGTCATTCAGGTTATCGGCAGAATACTCATCCCCGTCGACAAGGCCCTTAGCGATCATATCCTGAGCGGTTTCGGGCATAAGTTGCATGAGACCTTGGGCGCCCTGGTTTGATTCCGCCTCGGGATCCCAGTTTGATTCCGACTTGATGACGGCACACACCAGATACGGATCGAGATTATGCGAAATACTGGACTGCTTTACATACGCCTCATAGTCGATCGGATAGAACGGTTTAAAGAAAGCGGCGGGAGCACACGAGTAAACGAGCGAGATAAGGCCAAAGACGAAAACGACAACCAGCGGCACAAGGCGATACCACGTAAAGAAACGCGTCTTAGGCATCTGTCGTCCCCTTATCCATAGCAACCATAAGGCCATGGCGAGCAAGCCACGCGTCCAGTTGTTCAAAAAGCGAGCTGTCGCCCGCTGCGTTATCAATCACGGTCGTGGCGAGACTGCAAAGCGAAGACTCATCGGGTTGGCAAGCACAGCGAGCATCAAAATCGGATGGCACCATACCACGGTGAATAGCGCGTTCGCGACGGACCGCTAAAGGAGCGCTAACAACCATAATTTCATCCGCAAGGCCAAAGGCGTCCTCAAAGCCAGTCGGAGCAGATACTTCGACCGCCGCAAAGGGATAGCGGGGAGACGAGACCGTACAGCAAACAGGATCGAGAATCCTCAGCGAAAGCTGCTCAATGAGAGCGGGGTGCACAATACTATTGAGCCTTGCAACCGTATCGGGAGAAACAAAAGCTCGAGAAGCGAGGACGTTACGTCGAACACCGCCATCATCGTCCAAAATATCCCAGCCAAACTCTTCAGCAAGAGCATTGACGATATCCGACCCCGGCACGTACAGCGATTTGGCAAGAACGTCTAAATCGATAAGCAGGGCTCCGCGAGATTCCAGAAAGCGGCAGGCAGTCGATTTACCCGAAGCAATATTGCCCAAAACGAAAACGG
The DNA here is from genome assembly GCF_052121415.1 of Collinsella sp. LCP19S3_D5. Lineage (NCBI taxonomy): Bacteria > Bacillati > Actinomycetota > Coriobacteriia > Coriobacteriales > Coriobacteriaceae > Collinsella > Collinsella sp. LCP19S3_D5. The sequence continues at coordinate 290 of NZ_JBQKEH010000009.1, read as the reverse complement.
TAAACATCAAGCCCTCCCTAACGTCAATGCGAGTAATTATCGCGCAAATACAAAGCGACGGTTCAAAAAACAGCCAAACAGTAAGAGAGTCAAAGGAAAAGTCCGTTCACAAGGCACAGCTTGTATATAGCGCAAAAAAGGGGGAGGCCGCGAGGCCTCCCCCTTCCCAGTCCAAGCGCACGGCTCGGTGCCGTCCACCGGTCAGCGGCGCCCTGGCCTCCCACGGGCTGGCCCCGCAGTACTCTCGGCGCGATGGGGCTTAGCTTCCGGGTTCGGAACGGGACCGGGCG
>NZ_JBQKEH010000008.1:0-101295 GCF_052121415.1 Collinsella sp. LCP19S3_D5 | reverse complement strand
TCCGATCTCCCGGGGCCGGCCGATCCGGCCCTCAGGGTATCGGGTTCCCACATTCATCCGCACATGTACGGATGAATGTGGGAGGTGTTCGGATAAAGTTGATAATCAAGGCGCCTGTGCACTCCGGCGTAAAGACCGTGAACCTTTTGTGGGACGCTCGACGCCGTGGTAACATAGCCGAGTTTGTTGTCTTGGTCGGAAACCAAGACGCCTTATGCGCTGATCGGTAACCAGCGCCTGACCAATAAGGAGTCCTACCATGAAGCAGGGTATCCATCCCCAGTATGTCGAGTGCACGGTGACGTGCTCCTGCGGCAACACCTTCAAGACGCACGCTACCGTGTCCGAGATGAGGGTCGAGCTTTGCAACGAGTGCCACCCGTTCTACACCGGCCAGCAGAAGTTCGTCGACACCGGTGGACGCGTCCAGCGCTTCGCCGACAAGTTTGGTGGCGCCGCTGCCGCCCAGCTCAAGAAGGCCGAGGAGGCCAAGGCCGCCAAGGCCGCCAAGGCTGCTGAGGCCGAGGCCGCTCGCAAGGCCGCCGCTGAGGCTAAGGCTGCCGAGAAGGCCAAGCGTGCCGCTAAGTTTGCCGAGGAGGCTGCCAAGCAGGCCGCCGAGGCTCCCGCAGAGGCTCCCGTCGAGGAGGCCGCTGCCGAGGCCGAGACCACCGAGGCTGCTGAGTAAATAGCTCGCCGAGGAATCGCTCGCATTCATGGCAAAAGGGCCGTGCACCCAATTGGTGCACGGCCCCTTTCTTATCGACGCAAAGTAGCACGTCCTCTTTGCACCGAACGGTGGGGATTTTTCGTTTGCCCAGATAAAACCTGCCAAAATAAACCTGTCCCTTTTTGGCAGGTAACCGATAGGAGGCTACGTGGACACATCGACGTCCTTGGGCAATCGCGAGCTCGCGGTGGCAAAGAAGCGTGCGCTCGATGCTGCCTATTTTAGGAAGGGTATCGCTGTCGCGGCGCTTTCGAGCTGCATGTATGCGCTGTACACGGCCTTTGTTACCGCCGGTCAGCTCTTTGGCGTTTGGGCCGGTTGGTTCGATGCATTTGCTCCCTCCGGCCTTTTGGCGGTATTCATCTTGCCCACGATCGCCTCGGGCGTCAATGACGTGCTGAGTGCCGTCTGGGCCACGTTTTTCACTGCCGGTCAGGGCAAACTCGCCGACCTAGGCCGCTGCATCGCCTCAAAGCCCGGCGTCATCGTTATCGCCGCCGCCTTCATTGGCGGGCCCATCGCTTCTGCCGCCTACGTTATCGCGCTTTCGCAGGCAGGCACGCTTGCCGTGCCCATCGCCGCGCTCAACCCCGCGATCGGTGCGGTGCTCGCCCGCGTGCTCTACCGACAGCCGCTTAGCCCCCGTGTCGTCACCGGCATCGTTGTCTGCGTGTTCGCCGGCGCCATGATCGGTAGCGCCGGCCTGAGCGGGCAGGCATCTTCCGGCATGGCGCTCGGCCTGGGTCTGGCGCTGTTAGCCGCCCTGTGCTGGGGCGTCGAGGGATGCGTGGGCGGCCGCGCCACCTGCATGATCGATCCTCAGATCGCCATCAACATCCGTCAGCTTGTCTCGGGCGTCGGCAACCTGTGCTTGGTACTGCCGGCCCTAACCTTGGCATGCGGAGAGCCCCTTGGTCAGAGTTACGTCCTTGTCGCCCAAGCGCTCACCGACAAATCCTCCGTCGTGTTTTTCGCCTGCTCCGGTTTTGCCGCCTACTTTTCGTTTATGAGCTGGTATCGCGCCAACTCCATGTGCGGCACGGCGCTGGGCATGGCCATCAACGGCACCTATACCTTTACAGCGCCGCTGTTTACGTGGATTATCGTCGGCCTGGTCTTGGGCTTTGACGGCTACGCGCTTCCGTCCGTTGCATGGGTGGCGGCCGTCGTCAACCTCGTCGGCATTTGCCTGATCGCCGTGAATCCCCTCGACATGGTTAAAAAGGACGGTGATCGGGATGCTTCCGCTTAATTATGCCATGCTCGATTATTTTGTTTGCCATGACGAGGCTTGCGTCGACGATGTGATGGCCGATCTCGCGGCTGAGTATGCATCGTTTGCCGCCTTTGCAAGGCCGCGCATGCAGGAGGCGCTCATGACCGCGCACAAGAATGGCCTGATTGACGAGACGCGCTTTGATTTGGATGCCGAAGGCGAGCTTCGCGTCTACTATCGGGCGAGCGCCGAGCAGCGCAAAGTTATCGGCGCCTATCTGGGCCGTAGCCACTAAAATAAAACGTCCCTTTTTGGCAGGTCGGTCGTAGTTATTACGTGGGGGATGAGGTCGAGCGTATAGCGTGCGTCCCGTTTGGCTAAAGTACAACTATCTGTGTTTAACTCGCCCAGTGCAGTGCGCTACGGGCGATGGCCAAAAAAGGAAAACCACATGGGATTCATGTCAAAGCTGCTGTCCTTTGGATCCGATAAGGACCTTAAGCGCTACTACAAGATCGTTGACCAGATCAACGGGCTTGAGCCTCAGTTTGAGAAGATGACCGAGGAGGAGCTTCGCGGCCAGACCGATAAGTTCCGCGAGCGTTATGCTAACGGCGAGTCGCTTGACGACATGCTCCCCGAGGCCTTTGCCACCGTGCGCGAGGCTTCAAAGCGCATCACGGGCATGCGTCACTTTGACGTACAGCTCATCGGCGCCATGGCGCTGCACGAGGGTCATATCGCCGAGATGAAGACCGGCGAAGGCAAGACGCTCGTCTCCACCCTGGCCGGCTATCTTAACGCCATCGCCGGCAAGGGCGTGCATGTCGTTACCGTCAACGACTACCTGGCAAAGCGCGACTCCGAGTGGATGGGCCGCATCTACAAGTATTTGGGCATGACCGTCGGCCTGCTGCAGAACAACATGCCGCTCGAGCTTAAGCGCCCGGCCTACCAGGCCGATGTCACCTACGGCACCAACTCCGAGTTTGGCTTTGACTACCTGCGCGACAACATGGTCACCCGCCCCGAGCAGCGCGTCCAGCGCGGCCACAGCTACGCCATCGTCGACGAGGTCGACTCCATCCTGATCGACGAGGCCAGGACCCCGCTGATCATCTCGGGCGCCGGCACCAAGTCGGCCAGCACCTACAAGGACTTCGCGCGCGCCGTGCGCGGTCTGGAGCGCGGCGAGGACGTGTCGCACGATATGCTCACCGCCACCGAGGATGTGGAGCCCACGGGCGACTACGTCATGGACGAGGCCAAGCACACCATTGCCGCCACCGAGCGCGGCCTCAAGAAGATCGAGCGCCGCCTGGGTATCGAGGACATCTACGCCGACCTTTCGGGCCAGCTGGTCAACCACCTGCAGCAGGCGTTGAAGGCCCAATACATGTTCCACCGCGACAAGCAGTACGTCGTTACCAACGGCGAGGTCAAGATTGTCGATGAGTTCACCGGCCGCATCATGGAGGGCCGCCGCTACTCCGAGGGCTTGCATCAGGCCATCGAGGCCAAAGAGGGCGTGCTCGTGCGCGAGGAAAACCAGACCCTTGCCACCATCACCCTGCAGAACTACTTCCGTCTGTATGACAAGCTCTCCGGCATGACCGGTACGGCGCTTACCGAGGATGCCGAGTTCCGCGAGATCTACAAGCTGCCCGTCGAGGTCATCCCCTCCAACAAGCCCGTGCAGCGTGTCGATCACGAGGACCTGGTGTACCGCACCATCCAGGCCAAGTACAACGCCGTTGCCGACGACGTCGAGCGACGTCACGCCAAGGGCCAGCCGGTCCTGGTGGGCACCGTCTCCATCGAAAGCTCCGAGAAGCTGTCGGCCGCCCTTACCAAGCGCGGCATCGCGCACGAGGTCCTCAACGCAAAGCACCACGAGCGCGAGGCTCATATCGTTGCCCAGGCCGGACGCTACGGCGCCGTGACCATCGCTACTAACATGGCCGGTCGTGGTACCGACATCCTGCTGGGCGGCAACCCCGACGAGCTGGTGCGCGAGCGCCTTGAGTACGAGGGCCTGACCATGGAGGACGTGACGCCCGAGCAGCTCGAGCAGTTTAACGCCGAGGCCAAGGAGACCTGCAAGGCCGAGCGCGAGCGCGTGCTTGCCGCCGGCGGCCTGACCGTCATCGGTACCGAGCGCCATGAGTCCCGTCGTATCGACAACCAGCTGCGCGGCCGTTCTGGCCGTCAGGGCGATCCGGGCGAGACCCAGTTCTACCTGTCGCTCGAGGACGATCTGATGCGCCTGTTCGGTGGCGACAAGATGGACCGCGTCTCCAAGATGATGGTCACGGCAGAAATGGGCGACGACATGCCCATCCAGCACAAGATCATCTCCAAGGCCGTCGAGAGCGCTCAGCACAAGGTCGAGAGCATCAACTTCTCCATGCGCAAGAGCGTTCTTGAGTACGACGACGTGATGAACAAGCAGCGCCAGGTTATCTACGCCGAGCGCAACAAGATTCTGGACGGTAAGGACCTGACCGACCACATCACCGAGGTCATGCACGACACCGTGTACCGCTGCGTGCAGGAGTTTTGCGCTAAGGACAGCCACGACGGCGAGCGTGACCTCGATGGCCTGCGCAAGTGGGTCGTGGAGCTGACCGGCCATATCGATACGCCCAAGTTCCCCGACGAGGATTACGAGGCCCTTGCTGCCGATGTCCTAGCCTACGTCGAGAAGTGCTACAACATGAAGGCCGAGCGCCTGGGCGAGGACCTCATGCGCGAGCTCAATACTCAGGTCATGCTGCGCGTCATCGATACCCGCTGGATGAACTACCTGCAGGAGATGGACTATCTCAAGACCGGTATCGGACTGCGCGGCTTTGGTCAGCGCGACCCGCTGGTCGAGTACAAGACTGAGGCCTATGGTGCCTTCCAGATGCTCGTTGACACCATGTACGAGGATTACCTGCGCACCGTCCTGCGCATCGAGATCAAGGCCGCCCCGCAGGCTGTGGAGCGCAAGGAGGACCCCGCGCTCGAGGGTGCGCGCTTCTCCGGCCCCGCCGACGTCGATGGCGACAACGGCAACTCGGTCCTGCGCAAGGAGGCACGGGCACAGGCTCGCACGGCCGTCCAGGGCGGACCGGCAGCTGTCAACAACGGCGCTAAGGTAACCACCTACCGCAAGTCCGAGAGCGACGACCCGTATGTCAACGTGGGTCGCAACGAACCGTGCCCTTGCGGCAGCGGCAAGAAGTTCAAGTACTGCCACGGCAGGAATCGTTAATGGCGGATGCTTTAGAGGTAACGCCCGCCGAGCTGGACAAGTTTGCGGACCGGCTCGGCGAGGTTGAGTCGTATCTTCATTTGGACGAGAAGCGCACCCACGTGACCGAGCTTGAGGCCAAGAGCGTCGCTCCCGGCTTTTGGAACGACGCCGATGCCGCTCGCGCCACGATGGAAGAGATTGCGCGCGCCAAGGAGGATATCGCCGCCGTGGATACCGCGCGCGGCGAGCTCTCCGATGCCCGCGCGGCGCTGGAACTTGCCGAGGAAATGGGCGATGACCCCGATGCCGCTGCACTGCGTGAGGAGGCTGCCGCCACGGCTGATCGTCTGGCGCGCGCCATCGACGAGCTCGAACTTTCGAGCTGGTTTACCGGCGAGTTCGATCACGGTGACGCGATTGTGACCATCAAGCCCGGACAGGGCGGCTTGGAGGCGCAGGACTGGACCTTCATGCTCTTTAAGATGTACATGAAGTACTGCCAGCGCCGCGGCTGGAAGGTCACCATCAACGATTGCCCCGCTGCCGAGGTCATTGGCATTGATCGCGCGACCTTTACCGTTGAGGGCAAGGATGCCTTCGGTATGCTTCGTGCCGAGGCCGGCGTTCACCGTTTGGTGCGCATTAGCCCCACCGATGACAAGAAGCGTCGACAGACTACGTTTGCCGGCGTCGAGGTCATTCCGGTGCTGCCCGACGATATCGATATCGAGATCAACCCCGACGATATCCGCGTCGACGTGTACCACGCAAGCGGCCCGGGCGGCCAGGGCGTCAACACCACCGACTCCGCCGTGCGCGTGACGCATTTTCCCAGCGGCATTGTAGTGACCTGCCAAAATGAGCGCAGCCAGATTCAGAACAAGGCCGCGTGTATGCAGATTCTCAAGGCCCGTCTGTACGAGATTGAGCTCGAGAAGCGCGCCGAGGCGCTCGACGAGATCCGCGGTCCCAAGACCACGATTGGCTTTGGCAACCAGATCCGCAGCTACGTGCTCTATCCGTATCAGATGGTTAAGGACCTGCGCTCGGGCGTGGAGACCAGCAACGTCGACGCCGTTCTCGACGATGGCGACTTGGATCCGTTTGTGATCGGCTACCATCGCTGGGCTACCGGCAATGCTGATGCGGAGTCTCCGTCCGCTTAAGCCCCGGGTGAGTCACGGACCGACACTAAACTCTGGACAGGCGGTTTTATATCCAGAGCAAACCCGCCGCGGGGTGGTTTTTCCTCGGCGAATCGGTAGAATCGAATACGGTAAGAAGTTCAAAGCGCACCCAATGGGGTGCGCTTTTTTGAGGGAGGTAGCATGGCATATCGTCTGGATATCAAGCGCATTCTTTCAATGAACTTCTTCCGCGATCTACCCCAGATCATGCTTGGGTGCGCTTTGGCGGCCATCGCGACCGACCTGTTTTTGATTCCCAACGGCCTTGCCGCCGGTGGCGTTACGGGCCTTGCGACTATTATCCAGGCGGTCGGTGCCGCGCGGGGCGTGTCGCTGCCCGTCGGTATCCAAACCATCGTGATGAATGCCTTGCTGTTACTGGTCGTCATGCGCGAGGGCGGCATGTTCTATGTGGTACAGACGGCGACAGGCTTTGTGCTACTGGGCTTCTTTACCGACCTGTTTGCCCCGTTTGTAGCGCCTCTGGCAGATGCAGACCTGATGCTTCCCGCTATGTGGGGCGGCATTATCACGGGCATTGGTTACGGCATGGTGTTACGCGCCGGCGCCAACACCGGCGGCTCCGACACCATCGGCCAGATTATCTCGCGTAATACCTCGCTGCCGGTGGGTTCGACCGTCATGGCGATCGACGTCGCCGTATGCGCGGCATCGGCCCCCGTCTTCTCTCTGGAGAACGCGCTGTATGCAGGGCTTTCGATGGTAATTAGCGGCTATGTGATCGACGCTGTGGTCGATGGCGGCAACAAGCGCCGCATGGTGCTCATCATCTCGGACAATTTTCCCGATATCGCGGCCGATATCATGTATGGCCTGGGTCGCGGCTGCACTAAATTTAAGGCGACCGGCATGTATTCGGGCGCTGAGAAGCCGGTGATTATGGTGATCGTTAGCCGCCGCGAGCTCAATACACTCAAGACCATCGTGCGCGAGCGCGATCCTCAAGCTATCGTGACGGTCGCCGACGTTACGGAAGCCTTCGGCGAGGGGTTCAAGGACATTAACGCGTAGGGCAGACTGCGCTCCATCCAAAAGACGTTCACATTGATAAACCGATTCATCAGCGGGTCTGCCTGCTAAATTATTCAAATAATGATAAAAACTCTGGTAAAGCCTTCAGTTTCCAGCATAATGAATGGCGCACGTGCATTGCGGCTGGGTTGGGATTACCTTCTGCGCCGTGCGCATCTTGTCTAAAGAGGATGAAAGGAAGGCACAATGAGCGACGAAGAGCTCAAAAAGGTTGCCAACGAGGTAAGGAAGGGCATCGTCACCGGCGTGCACGCTGCCAAGTCCGGCCATCCGGGCGGTTCGCTCGGCTCTGCCGACATCATGACTTATCTGTACTTTGAGGAAATGAATGTCGACCCGGCCGATCCTCGCAAGGCCGACCGCGACCGCTTTGTGCTCTCCAAGGGCCATTGCGCTCCGGGTCTGTACGCCGTGCTCGCCGAGCGCGGATTCTTCCCCAAGGAGGACCTCGAGACGCTGCGCCATATCGGCAGCCACCTGCAGGGCCACCCCAACATGAACGATACCCCGGGCGTCGACATGTCCACCGGCTCGCTGGGCCAGGGCATCTCCGCCGCCGTGGGCATGGCCGTCGCCGCCAAGCACTGGGGCGATACTTACCGCACGTACGCCCTGCTGGGCGACGGCGAGAGCGAGGAGGGCCAGGTCTGGGAGGCCGCCATGTTTGCCGGCAATCAGCAACTCGACAACCTCTGCGTGATCGTTGACCACAACGGCCTGCAGATTGACGGTCCCGTTGAGGAGGTCAACGATCCCATGCCGCTCGCCGACAAGTTCCGCGCCTTTAAGTTCCACGTGGTGGAGCTCGCCGACGGCAACGACTTCGGTCAGATTCGCGCCGCCTTTGCCGAGGCTCGCGCCACCAAGGGTCAGCCTACCGCCATTATCGCCGAGACCATGAAGGGCAAGGGCGTTTCCTTTATGGAGAACCAGGTTGGTTGGCACGGCAAGGCCCCCAACGATGAACAGTTTGAGCAGGCCATGGCAGAGCTCACGGCCGCCGGAGAGGAGCTCTAGGATGGCAGACGTCAAGAAAATCGCCACGCGTGTAAGCTACGGCGAGGCCCTCGTTGAGCTCGCTGCCGAGCACGACGACTTTGTGGTCCTCGACGCCGACCTGGCTGCCGCCACGCAGACCGGTAAGTTTAAGGCCGCCTGCCCCGACCGCTTCTTTGACGTGGGCATTGCCGAGAGCAACCTGATGGGTGTCGCCGCCGGTATCGCGACCACCGGTCGTACTGCCTTCGCGAGCACCTTTGCCATGTTTGCCGCCGGCCGCGCTTTTGAGCAGGTCCGTAACTCCATCGGCTATCCGCACCTCAACGTCAAGATCGGCGCCACGCACGCCGGTATTTCGGTGGGCGAGGACGGTGCCACGCACCAGTGCTGCGAGGATATCGCCCTTATGCGTGTTATCCCTGGCATGACCGTGATTGTCCCGGCCGACGACGTGGAGGCCCGCGCTGTGGTCCGCGCCGCCTACGAGTGCGACGGCCCCGTGTACATGCGCTTTGCCCGCCTGGCCTCGCCGGTCATCAACGACCCCGAGACCTACAAGTTCGAGCCGGGCCGCGGCATCGTCATGCGTGAGGGCGCCGATGTGACCATCATCGCCTGCGGCCTGATGGTTGGCGAGGCTCTCGAGGCTGCCGAGCAGCTCGCTGCCGAGGGCATCGACGCCGAGGTCATCAACATGCACACCATTAAGCCCATCGACGCCGATCTGATCGTCAAGAGCGCCGCCAAGACCGGTCACGTCGTGACCGTCGAGGAGCACTCCGTGATCGGCGGCCTGGGCAGCGCCGTTGCCGACGTGCTCTGCGAGCAGTGCCCGACGCCGCTCAAGAAGATTGGCGTCAACGATACCTTTGGCGAGTCCGGTCCGGGCGCCGAGCTCCTGCACAAGTACGGCCTGGATGCCGCCAACATCGTGGCAACCACCAAGGAGTTCTTGGCCTAGGGCAAGACGAGGCAAAGTATCGCTTCAGCAACCGTAAGCAAGCCAGAACAGGGGCGCCCCCAAAGAGGGCGCCCCTGTTGTTGCTGCAATAAAAATTGGAACTTAGCCACCAAAGCTCCCTTGGGGAAAAGGGCCTATATCAGCAAAGTGCAACTCAGCCCTTCCAACTTTGTATATGTAGCACCCCAAGAAAAACGCGGCGACTCTTTAGTAGCCGCAGGCCGCGCACAGGGCTACCTCCCAAATCATTCCGCAGGACGGAGGAGTCCCCGCAGCGCGAAGCGCGCAGCGGGGACTCCGACATGTCCGAGGACGATTTGGGAGGTAGCCCTGTGCGCGGCCGGTGAGACCAAAACCCTGCCATGCTTCTTATGTGCAGCGAAGCTAATGCTGCTAAAATACAAAGCGCTCATGTAGTTTAAACGCACGATGATAAGGAGCACCAGTGGGTAACCACTTCCGTACCTCCGGTGCGGGCGATGAGGCCCCCAAGACACGGCAAGGTGTCCCGGGCACACGTTTCGCCACTCCGGATTCAGAGGGCCAGCATATTGCCCAGGCCCCCGCACAGCCGGCAGATCAGGCACGGCCGGCATCCGATCCCTTTGCCTACAATCCCACCAGCGATGCCGAGCTTTCTGCCGCTGCGGGCTTTGAGCCCGTCCAAAAGGTGACTGCTCGCGTGAACCAGCCTCAGACGTCAGCCGAGCCTCAGCCGACCATGGCGGGCATTCCCGATCCCATGGCTCCTGCTACGCCCGCGCCGCAGCCGGCGCAGTCCGGCCTCTTTGCCGGCATTCCCGATCCTACGCAGCCCGCTGCGCCCATGGTCGAGAATGATCAGGCTGCCGAGGTCGCAAGTCTTGACAACGCGCTCAACAACCCCGATTTTACGTCGGTGTTCGCGCCTATCGATCCGCAGGCAAGTCGCAAGAAGATGGCCAAGCAGGCCGGTGTCGAGCCCGTCATTCTGATGGAGCATGTCACCAAGATCTACCCGGCACAGCCCAACAAGCCCGCACTCGACGACATCAACATCGAGATCTATCCGGGTGAGTTCGTCTTCTTGGTCGGTCATTCCGGATCGGGTAAGACCACGCTGCTTTCCACGCTCAACCGTGATGTCAGGCCTACGAGCGGTCGCATTTTGGTCGCCGGTCAGGATCTCATGAAAATCAAGAACCGCAAGGTTCCCTTCCTGCGCCGCCAGATTGGCGCCGTGTTCCAGGACTTTAAGCTTCTGCCGCAAAAGACCGCCTATGAAAACGTGGCGTTTGCCCTGCAGTGCATCGGCAAGCCCAAGGGCGTCATTCGCAGCCAGGTGCCCGAGGTACTGCGTCTGGTCGGTTTGGCCGATCAGATGGACTCGCTGCCCGATCAGCTTTCCGGCGGCGAGCAACAGCGCGTGGCCGTCGCCCGCGCCATGGTCAACCGTCCGCCGCTGCTGATTTGCGACGAGCCAACGGGCAACCTCGACCCGGCAATTTCGCTCGGCATCATGAAGCTGCTCGAGCGCATTAACCGCACCGGCACGACCGTGATCGTGGCTACCCACGATCGCGAGATGGTCGATAGTATGCATCGTCGCGTGATCGCCCTCGAGGGCGGCCACGTAATCCGCGACCAGGAGAGGGGAGGTTACGGCAACTATGGCACCAACTAACGTGGGCTATTCGCTCAAAGAGGCAATGAGCCACTTCTTCCGTAACTGGACCACCTCGCTCGGCGCCGTCATCACGATTTTCCTTTCGCTGTTTATCATCGGCCTGTTCATCATGGGTTCCGCGATGCTGAACTCCGTGATTGGCACCGTTGAGGACCAGGTTGTTATCAACGCGTTTATTAGCGATGACGCCGACCAGGCCGACGTCCAGGCTTTCGAGAGTGAGCTCAAGACGTGGAACAACGTTAAGTCCGTGACCTATAAGGACAAGGACGACGCGCTGGCCGAGTACACGAGCAAGATGTCGGGTAACGCCGACGCCACTCTGAGCGCACTTGATGGCCAGAATCCGCTGCCTGCTTCGTTCGCGATCGAGATGGACGATCCGTCCCAGGTCGAGAGCACGGCCAAGAAGCTCAAGAAGAACTCCGATTTCCAGAAGATCGCGGATGACGGTGACGTCGACGCGAGCGTTCTGTACGGTCAGGAGGAAGTGAGCCGCCTGTTCCAGGTGACGAACTACATCCGCATCGCTGCCGTCGTGCTTGTTGGTTTGCTGACGTTTATCGCGTTCATCTTTATCAACAACACGATTCGCCTGTCGATTACGGCTCGCCGCCGCGAGATTGCTATCATGCGCCTGGTGGGCGCCAGCAATGGCTTTATTCGCGGTCCGTTTATCACCGAGGGCGTGCTGCAGGCCGTTTTGGGCTCGCTGCTTTCCATCGGTGTTTTGGAGCTGCTTCGCAACCTGTTGGTTCCGCGTCTTCAGGAGAGCATTGGCTGGATGTCGTTTGCGCTGCCGATGCAATACTACCTGGTGACGTATGCCGCACTGATCCTGGTCGGCGTGATCATCGGTCTCTTTGGTTCCGCCATTGCCATGCGTCGCTACCTGCGCGTGTAGACACAGCTGGAATTAGTTTTGCTAACGGGCCGTCCCGCTCTGGGGCGGCCCGTTTTTTGATCCCGTGCGACGGAGGAAAAGGGCTCACCGGCAGTTCGGCTTGTCTCGATAACTCGATTTTCTCCGTCACATAGGGATCATGACGTGAGGTGCGTGCCTTGTTGTTGATTGGGTAGACTCTTTGATGCGTGCGGTTTAGGCCTGCACGGTGTTTTGACATGATGCGGTTGCGCCTGCGGGCCCCGCAACAGATAGTAAGGAGGCGCCATGGGGCGCAATAACAAACATAAGCGTAGCGCTCGCAACAAGCGCGCGCCAGTGCGTAGCGAGCGGCGTCCCAGCCTGACGGGCCGCGTGCAGCTCCATGAGCATAGCGCCTATGTTGTCACCGATAATGGCGACTATAAGGTTATGGGTCGCGGCAAGCGCGAGATTATGGACGGCGACATCGTGGCCGTGAGCATTAAGACCGGACCGCGCGGCGATCGCCGTGCCGTGATCGAGGGCGTTGTCGAGCGCGCGGCCATAAGCGTGGTGGGCACGTATCAGACGGCAGGCCCGCTCGGTGTGATCGAGCCGCTTGATTCGCGTCTCAAGGCCGATTTCTTTATTTTGCCCGAGGATACTTCGGCGGAGCGTTTGGGCGTGCATCCGGGCGATGCAGTCGTCGCACGCATTTTGACCTATCCGACACGCCTGGAATCGGGCACCGTGACTCTTGAGCGCCGCATTGGCGGCGACGATGCGCCCGACTTGGGCGTTCAATATGTCATGGCTCGTTACGGCTATACCGATAGTTATCCCGAGACCGCCCTTGCCGAGGCCGAGGAGCTATCGCTCGACGTGGCGACAGCTCTTAAGGACCCACTTCGCCGTGATCTGCGCGACCGTTTTATCATCACGATCGATCCGGTCGACGCGCGCGACTTTGACGACGCCATCTCTTTGGAGCGCACGACGCAGGGCGGCTACAAGCTGGGTGTCCATATCGCCGATGTATCGCATTATGTGGCCTGGGACGGACACATCGACCTAGAGGCTCGCCATCGCACGACGTCGGTGTACCTTGCCGATCGCGTGCTCCCCATGTTGCCCGAGCGCCTGTCGAATGACCTGTGTTCCTTGCGCCCCGACGAGGATCGCCTGGCGTTTACCGTCGACATCGAGCTCGATGCGCAGGGGCACGTCCGCCACTACGATCCGTATCCCAGCGTGATTCGCTCGCGCGTGCGTATGGACTATGACGGTGCCGAGGCATTGCTGGTGCGTGCCGGTGCGGTGGAGTACTCCGTGTTGGAAGGTGCCGCCGAGGATGTTGCTGCAGCCGAGGCGTCGCGCGAGGAGGCGCTTGAGCGCGGTTTGACTTGCGAAGAGACTGCCCGCGACTACGACGTGGATCTGAGCGATTTCCTAGTTGCTGCCAACGAGCTTGCCGAGCGACGCCGTCGCATTCGCCGTGCGCGCGGCTCGGTCGACTTTGACACGGCGGAGATTCGCGCTTTGCTGGACGAGGACGGCGTTCCCGTGCAGATCGTGGCCCGCGAGCGCTCGTGTGCCACGTCGCTCATCGAGGAAGCTATGCTGCTTGCCAACGAGTGCGTTGCCGAGTGGCTGGCAGACCGCGATATTGAGGCATGCTATCGCGTGCATGAGGATCCCAGCCCCGACAGCTTGCACGGGGCCGCTGTGGCGCTGGCGCAGCTGGGTATCATCGACGATCGCCGCGCGGCTGGCATTGCCCTGGGAAGTCCCGATGAGCTGCAGGCGGCGGTTGACGCTGCCGCTGGCACGGCAAATGCCCCGCTTGTCAACACGTTGCTATTGCGCAGTATGCAGCGCGCGCTGTACAAGCCGCGCAACGAGGGCCACTTTGCGCTCGCCGCGCCGTGCTACTGCCACTTTACGAGCCCTATCCGACGCTATCCGGACCTTGTTGTCCATCGCGTGCTCAAATTGCAACTGGCGTATGAGCAGCTGGGCGGCAAGGATGCCTTGGCGCGCACGCCGTGGCTGATCGGCAGGGGTCGCGAGTCGCTGCCGCGCATCTTGCCGCAGATTTGCCGTGCATGCAGCGATGCCGAGCGTGCGGCCGACGCCGCCAGCCATGCGACGCAAAAGATCAAGATTGCCCAGTATTACGAGGATCGTCTGGGCGAGCGCTATGCCGGAACCATTTCGTGGGTCAGCAGCATGGGCCTCTTTGTGCGCCTCGACCTGACACAGGTCGAGGGCTTGGTCTCGATTAAGAGTTTGGGAAGCGAGTGGTTCGAGTTTGACGAGGACGCGCTCACGCTCACGGGTGCCGACACGGGGCGCCGTTTTGAGTTGGGGCAACGCGTGATCATCGAGGTCTCGCGTGTCAACACGACCCGCGGGCACTTGGACTTTAAGCTCATCCATTAGTTTGGCCAGAAAAAACTTGGTTGGCGACCGGGTGCATAAGATTTTTGTTCCCGGCAGGCACTTCGACATTATTGACCTGGGTTTCGATGCTGCGGGCGATGTCACCGCTATCGTGCTGGTGCTGCTGGTGGCCGCGTTGGCGCGTTATGCCACTCGTCCCATCGGCGCCCATGCAAGACGTGTCTGGATACCCAAGATACTACCGGCATCGTTGGATACTCTTTATGGCAACCGGTTACAATGTCAACTGTCGATACGCGCCATCGACGCTTCGGCGCTTACCCAGACATGCGTCTTTACGAAGAGGAGATTCCTGTGGCAGTGCTATTTGTTGAGTATCCCAAGTGCTCTACCTGTAAAAAGGCTAAGGCATGGCTGGATGAGCACGGGGTTGAGTATATCGATCGCGATATCGTAGCGGATAACCCAACAGCCGAGGAGCTTTCCGCGTGGGTTGCGCGGTCGGGATTGCCGGTGCGACGCTTCTTTAACTCGTCGGGCATGAAATATCGAGAGCTTGGTCTGAAAGCGCGCCTGGATGCGGGTATGACGGACCAGGAATGCTGCGAGCTGCTGGCGACTGACGGCATGCTGGTTAAGCGCCCGCTGCTGGTGGGCGACGACTTTGCGATCCCCGGCTTTAGGGAAGCGGCTTGGACCGAGGCGTTGCTGTAGCGACTGCGGGGAAGCTGTATCCCGTTTTGGATGCCGATTTTGGGATACAGTTTTCGCTGACAGGCTTGCTCCGGTCAGTTTTTGAACCGCGGCCACCCGTGTGGGCCGAAGAGCTATGCGTGCTTGTCGAAGTATCACTTCGCTATCCTTTGTCCATAAGGGGCAGATGTGTCGCTTCACAGGTCCTTCACGGGTTGGCTAAAATCAGGCCAATTTTAAAAAAGTCAAAATTGGGGCTTGCGTCACGGCGAGACTTCCCGTATATTTCTTTCTTGCGCAAAGGCACAGCCGAGCGCAGCGATGCAATCATTGGGATGTCGTCTAATGGCAGGACAGCGGATTCTGGTTCCGTCAATGGGGGTTCGACTCCCTCCATCCCAGCCATTGCATTTGCTACATATGGCCCGTTCGTCTAGCGGTTTAGGACGCCGCCCTCTCAAGGCGGAGATCACCAGTTCGAATCTGGTACGGGCTACCACAAATTGAATGCCCGGGCCTCGCAAGAGACCCGGGTTTTGTGTATACACCGCATGTGTGGAATGAGCCGCGTTTCACCTGGACCGAGGAGTTGCTATGGACCTGCCCATCAGCCTACAAGACATTACGTATGCCGAGAATTACCTGGCGCAGGGAGACCTGGCCACGGCGACGCCGCTGCTGGAGCGTTTGGTGGAGCTCGCCGAGGAGTATATCGATGCCGAGTGCAAAACGGAGGAGAACCGCCAGTACTTTAGCTTCGATAGCAAGTTTGAGCGCCTGGCCTACCGCCGCGTGGAAAAGGATCCACGCGAGCTGGTGCAGGTCGAGGTGCCCTTTGATCGCCTGTACTCCGACATGGCGTTTGCCTACATCCGTCAGCAGGATTATGTGAGCGCCCGCAATGCCTTGATGCAGGCCGTGCGCTGGGACCCCATGAACTGCAACTACCGACTGGATCTGGCCGAGCTGTTCCGTGCGCTCGAGGACAAGCAGGAGTGGGCTTCGCTTTCGTTTTCGGTGCTGGAGCGTGCGAGTGACGGCAGGTGCGCCGCCCGCGCCTACGCCAACTTGGGCCAGTACTTTTTGGAGCCCGAGACCGAGAACGTCTCGGCGGCCGTGGGTTGCGCACGTCTGGCGCTGCGCTTGGCCCCTGGCGATTCACATACGACGCGCTTGCTCAGCAAGATCCATGCCACCTATCCGGATGCCGCCGACGAGAGTGATGAGCATGTGATGGGCGAGCTGGCGTTACAGGGCGTACCGACCTCGCCTTCGGCCGAGATTGCCATTTGTCTGATTATGTGTGCGACCGACGCTGCGAGCGACGGTGACAAGCAGGAGGCTACACGCCTGACGGTCCGTGCCCGCGACCTGGTGGGAGAGGAGGCATGCGCGGCGATCATTAAGCTGGTGCGCGAAAGCGATGCCGAGCTCAACGCCGAGCGCAAGGCCAAACGCGAGGCCGCGAGCGGGAAAGCCGATGACGCCGAGGAGGCCGGCGATGCCCAGTAAGCGCGAGCGCAAGCTCATCTCCAAGAATCGTTCGGCGCATCACGAATACTTTATCGACGAGACATTCGAATGCGGCATTGAGCTGAGCGGTACCGAGGTCAAGTCGATTCGCGAGCGCGCCTGTCAGATTACCGATACTTTTGCGCTGATTCGCGGCGGCGAGTGCTGGCTGGTGGGTTTGCACATCCATCCCTATAGTCACGGTGGCGTGTGGAACCGTGATCCCGATCGCCGGCGCCGTCTGCTGCTGCATCGCAAGGAGATTGATTTTCTTGACGGCAAACTGCGCAACCGCGGCTATGCACTGGTGCCGCTCGAGCTCTACTTTAATACCGATGGTCGCGTTAAGCTGCTGTTGGGCCTGGGCCGTGGCAAAAAGCTCTACGACAAACGCGAGGACATGGCCAAACGTGACGTTCAGCGCGAAATCGATCGCGCGCTTAAGGAGCGTAATCGCTAAGGGTTGATATCCGGGCGGGCGGGGATGTTCATCCATCACTGTTGTCGTACTCCCGGTCTGCTCCTCGCAAGTTGCGGTGGAATAGTTCCTGTTTGTTGGGTATCCAGGCTTAAACAGGGACTTTTTCACCGCAACTGCGTGTGGCTCATTTTTCTTACCGTTCTGACACATATGTCTCATTGTGGGTATATACGTCTGCAAGGCTCAATTCCGAGTTAGGGGAGTGATCGTTTTGGATAAAACTGCGTTCTTTACGATGCCCTGCGGGCTGTATGTGGTGAGTGCCGCGGCAGATGGATCGCGCGCCGGCTGCATTATCAACACCGCGGTGCAGGTGACGTCCACGCCGCCGCGCATTTCGGTTGCCGTGAACAAGGAAAATGTCACGTCTGGCGTTATCTCGTCTGCCAAGGCCTTTGCGCTGACCGTGATCGATCAGACGGCCGATATGCCCTACATTGGTAACTTTGGATTCCGTACCAGCAGCAACTATGACAAATTTGCCAAGTACGAGACGTGCGAGACCGCACTGGGCATGCCCTATGTTCCCGAGCATGCGGCGGCCTTGTTTAGCTGCCGTTTGATCGACACAGTGGATGTGGGCACGCATCTACTGTTTATCGGTGAGGTCGAGGATGCCGAGCGCCTGAGCGACGAGACGCCGCTCACCTACGATTACTACCATAAGGTCCTGAAGGGCAAGACGCCGCCCAAGGCGTCTTCGTACCAAGGGTAGAAATGCGGTAAAACCGCTTGCATTATATTATTAAGAATATATACTAATAAGCAAAGTACATCAGCAGCCACGTTCGAGAGGAGAACATCATGGCCGAGGAAAAGAAGACGTACAAGTTCGTGTGCACCGTTTGCGGTTACGAGGTAGAGGTCGACACGCCCGAACTGCCCGAGGATTACGTGTGCCCGGTGTGTGGCGTCGGTCCCGATCAGTTTGAGCTCGTCGAGGAGTAGCTCGTAGACACACGACTTGCAGCAACATATAGCTCTGTCCAAGGGCCTCGGTCGGATATCCCGGCCGGGGCCCTTTTCCTCCGTCCCCAAGGGATCACGGCTGCTATTAGCCGATCCTGTCTGTTGTGAGTCCGGCCGACCTTTTGTCTTAACCTGCAACATCTAACGGCTCAAAACGGGTCTTCCTGTTACAGAACGAGACAAACCAAAACCATCATTCTCAAAATCTCAATCTATAACATTTAGGCACGTAAACCCCCTCTACTTGTTACAGATCGAGACAAAAGGTTGGGGCTGAAGAAATATCTCGATCTGTAACATCTGGGCGCGGAAATTGGGTCCACTTGTTACAGATCGAGACAAACTGAAACTATCTCTCAGAAAATCTCAATCTGTAACATCTAAGGGCTCAAAGCGGCCTCACGTGTTACAGATTGAGACGTTATATCTGGACAGTCACGCCATCCCATTACATCCCCGTTAGCAGTACGATGTCGAGAATCGTCACGATGACACCGATCCCTACGAGCAACGCGTTGAGCGGGCGCGAGTTGGCGTATTTGCCCATGACGCGGGGCGAGCTGGTGAGTCGTATGAGCACAAAGACCGTAATCGGCAGCTGAAGCGACAACAGTGCCTGACTCCAAATGAGACCCTCAAAAGGATTCGGGACGATCAGGCACGCCGCCACTGCGCCGACGAAACAGGCCGCCACTCCGATCGAGGAATGTCGGTCGTGGATGTCGTATTCCTCGTCGAATATGCCCGCGGTGATGGTGCCCGCCGCCATGCCCGCCGTCACGCTACTCGATATGCCCGCAAACAGCAGTGCCACCGCAAAGATGGTCGAGCTTGCCGGGCCCAGAATGGGGGAGAGCGTGGCCGCTGCGACGGCGAGGTCGTCTACGACAATGCCGTGCGCAAAGAAGGTCGTTGCGGACAGGATGACCATGGCCGAGTTGATTGCCCAGCCCACACCCATCGAAAAGAGCGTGTCGAAGAGCTCGTAGTGCAGGCGTTCTTCGATAACCTGCTCGCCTTGGCCTTCGAAGTGCATGGATTGGATGACCTCGGAGTGCAGGAAGAGGTTGTGGGGCATAACGACCGCGCCTAGGACACTTACGATAATCGCGACTGAGCCGGTGGGCATACTGGGTGTGATCCAGCTTGTGGCGGCTTGCGGCCAGTCGACCTTGACCAGCAGAAGCTCGGCTAAAAACGAAAGTCCCACCACGCCCACGAAGGCGATGATCCAGCGTTCGGCGCGTTTGTAGGAGCTTGTCATGAGCATGACAATCGATGCCGCCGCCACGATGATGCAGCCGGCACGTACGGGCAGGCCAAAGAGCATTTGAAGTGCGATCGCACCGCCCAGGACTTCGGCCATGGCGGTGGCGACCGTGGCTAGATACGCGCTGCCGAGTATCGCACGCCCGACGAGGCGGGGCAGGTGGCGCGTCGTGGCCTCGGCAAGACACATGCCCGTGGCGATGCCCAAGTGAGCCGCGTTGTGTTGCAGCACGATGAGCATGATCGTGGACAGCGTGACGATCCACAGCAGCGCGTAGCCAAACTGCGAGCCGGCAGCCATATTGGAGGCCCAATTGCCCGGGTCGATAAAGCCGACGGTCACGAGCAGCCCGGGGCCGATATGCCGTGCGATGTCGAGTCCGCCGTGGCCGCCGGTGCGCGGGGAGCCAAAGTGATGTTTGAGATGGTCGATCATGGTGCACTCCTGCGTGCCGTTTGTTTGACGCCGCAAAGGATACCCGTTTTAGGCTCGAAATCTGACCATGACTAACAAAATTGTTGTGATGGTAAAAGGGGGTTGCCGAAATGTCTTGATCTGTAACAACTAGGGATGGAAATTGGGCCTAGGTGTTACAGATCGAGACAGGAAGAAATGGTCCTATGGAAAATCTCGATCCGTAACAGCTGACCGCCAAAACCGCCCCTTCGTGTTACAGATTGAGACATTCGTAACCGTCTCTCGAGAACATCTCAATCTGTAACAGTTAGTCGTCGAAATTGGATCTTCCTGTTACAGATTGAGATGTTTGAAGCGGTGAGCTTACAGGCCGAACCTGGGGCCCTTGTTGTTGCCCTTGAGGTCGGCGGTGTCCACTCGTAGGGCGTGCGTTACGCAATTGTTTCGAAACGGGCGGGAAACACAATGGGCCGGCGATGCTTCTAGTATGCCTATTCAACTGACTGTCTATATATCTAGGGGAGGATCGCGATGCAGGCAGATTCCGCTCAGCAGCAGGGCCTTTATCGCCCCGAATTCGACCACGATGCATGTGGCATCGGCGCGCTTGCCGATATCAACGGTGAGCGCCACCACCAGATTCTGGACGATGCGCTGTCCATTCTGGTCAACTTGGAGCACCGCGGTGGCACGGGACTCGAGAAGAATACCGGCGACGGCGCCGGCATCCTGTTCCAGGTTCCGCATCACTTTTTCCGCAAAGAGGCTCAAAAGTGCGGCCAGATTCTGCCGGCAGAGGGCGACTATGGCGTGGCCATGCTGTTCTTCCCGCAGGACGACAAGGGCGTAGAGGATGCCCGCCGCGTGTTTGAGGAAGGCTGTGCCGAGGCCGGCGTGCCGCTGCTCTTTTGGCGCGAGGTGCCGGTCGACCCTCACGATCTGGGCGAGACGGCCCGCGCCTGCATGCCCACCATCCTGCAGGCCTTCCTGGGCCGTCCGGACGACACGCCCGCCGGCGATGCCTTTGAGCGTCGCCTGTACGTGTGCCGCCGTACCATCGAAAAGAAGGCCGACGCCGAGTTTGCCCTGCGTGACAAGATCTTCTATGTGTGCTCCATGAGCTCGCGCACCATCGTGTACAAGGGCATGCTGGTCGCCACGCAGATGCGCCGCTTCTTTATCGATCTCAACGACGCCGCCGTCAAGACGGCCGTGGCGCTCGTCCACTCGCGCTACTCCACCAACACCACGCCTAGCTGGGAGCGCGCACATCCCAACCGCTTTATTATCCACAACGGCGAGATCAACACCCTCAAGGGCAACGTCAACTGGATTCGCGCCCGCGAACCTAACCTGTACAGCCCCGTGCTGCAGCATGATCTTGAGCGTGTGATGCCCATCATCAACCGCGAGGGTTCCGACTCCGCGATTCTGGATAATGTGCTCGAGTTTTTGGTCATGAACGGCCGTCCGCTCACGCGTGCCGCGTCCATGTTGCTGCCCGAGCCGTGGGACCACAACGACAACCTGAGCGAGGAGCGTCGCGCCTACGATGCCTACCAGTCCATGCTCATGGAGCCCTGGGACGGCCCGGCGGCCATCGCCTTTACCGACGGCCGTACGCTGGGTGCTGCCCTCGACCGCAACGGCCTGCGCCCGGCTCGCTACTACGTGACGCGCGACGGCCGCTTTATGCTGGCAAGCGAGGTGGGCACCATCGAGGTGCGCCCCGAGAATATCCTGACAAGCGGTTGTTTGGGACCGGGCCAGATGCTCGAGGTCGATTTTGCCCGCGGCCGTGTGATCTACAATGACGAGCTGCGCGCCCGCTATGCCAAGGAAAAGCCCTACCGCGATTGGATTGCCGAGGAGACGCTGACCGTTGACGCGCTCGACAAGCCCGCCGCGGCAACGCCTGCCGAGGATGCCGAGGTGCCTGCCGCCGTGCGTATGGCCAAGCTCGGCTACCACTGGGATGATGTTGACGAGGTCGTGCGCCCCATGGCCCAGCAGGGCAAGGCCCCGCTCGCCTCGATGGGTATCGATGCGCCGCTGGCCTGCCTGTCCAAGAAGACGCGCTCGTTCTTTGACTACTTCTATCAACTGTTCGCCCAGGTCACGAACCCGCCGATCGACGCCCTGCGCGAGCATATGGTCACCTCGACCACGCTCTACCTGGGCAACCACGGCAACCTGCTCGAGGACTCTCGTACGGCCTGCCAACTGGTGCGTCTGGAGCGCCCGCTGCTGAGCGAGGAGGAGTTCGACCGCATTTGCGCGATTGACCGTGTTGGCTTTAAGACCTGCCGTTTCCGTGCCGTTTACCGCCGCGATGCCGGAGAGGGCGCGCTGCAGGCTGCGCTCAAGCAGCTTGCAGAGGACGTTGAGGCTGCGGTCCGCGACGGCGTGAACATCGTGGTGTTGAGCGATCGCGCCGGAGCGGACGAGGTACCCGTGCCGTCGCTGCTCGCCGTGGGCTGCGTGCACAACCACCTGATCCGCGCCGGCGTGCGTACCTTTGCCGACATTGTGGTGGAGTGTGGCGACGCCGTGTCTCCGCACGACTTTGCGGCGCTGGTGGGCTACTCCGCGAGCGGCATCTATCCGTACAACGCGCATGCGTGCATTCGCGACTTGGCGGCGCACGGCGATCTGGACGTGACAGCCGAGCAGGGCATCGCCAACTACAATAAGGCTGCGACCGCCGGCATCGTTTCCATCATGTCCAAGATGGGCATCTCCACGGTGCAGAGCTACCATTCGGCGCAGATCTTCGAGGCCGTGGGCTTTACGCCGGAGTTCGTCAACGCGTACTTCGCCGGCACGGTGAGCCGCGTGGGCGGTATGGGTGTCGAGGACGTTGAGCGCGAGCAAAACGAGCGCTACGACGCCGCGCTCGCTATCCTTAAGAGCCCGGCTCCCGATCAGCTGCCCACGCTGGGTCTGACCAAGTGGCGCCCGCTCGGCGGCGAGGATCATCTCATTGATCCGCAGACTGTCTACTTGCTGCAGACCGCCTGTCGTGAGGACAGCTACGACACCTTTAAGGAGTACAGCGCCCGCCTGCACCGCACCGGCCGTGCCGTGCGCCTGCGTGACTTGCTCGACTTTAATGCCAACGGCCGCACGCCGGTTTCGCTCGACGAGGTGGAGCCCGCGCGCAACATCGTCCGCCGCTTTAACACCGGTGCCATGTCGTACGGTTCTATCAGCAAAGAGGCGCACGAGTGCATGGCCATCGCCATGAACCGCCTGCATGGACGCTCTAACTCGGGCGAGGGCGGCGAGGATCCGCGTCGCGAGACCCCGCTGGCTAACGGTGACTCCAAGAACTCCGCCATCAAGCAGGTGGCAAGTGCGCGCTTTGGCGTAACGAGCCGCTACCTGTGCAGCGCCTTCGAGATTCAGATCAAGATGGCCCAGGGCGCCAAGCCCGGCGAGGGTGGCCACCTGCCCGGTAAGAAGGTCTACCCCTGGATCGCCGAGGTCCGTCAGTCCACGCCCGGCATCGGCCTGATCTCGCCTCCGCCGCACCACGACATCTACTCCATCGAGGACCTGGCAGAGCTGATCTTTGATCTTAAGAACGCCAACCCCGGTGCGCGCGTGTCGGTCAAGCTGGTCAGCGAGGCCGGCGTCGGCACCATCGCCACCGGTGTGGCCAAGGGTGCCGCCGACAAGATCTTGATCAGCGGCCACAATGGCGGCTCGGGTGCCGCGGCGCGCGATTCCATTTGGCACGCCGGCCTGCCGCTGGAGCTCGGCCTTGCCGAGGCTCAGCAGACGTTGCTGCAAAACGGCCTGCGCTCCCGCGTGGTGCTTGAGGCCGACGGCAAGCTCATGGACGGCACCGATGTTGCCGTCGCCTGCCTGCTGGGCGCCGAGGAGTTTGGCTTTGCGACCATGCCGCTCATCTCCATGGGCTGCCTCATGCAGCGCGACTGCCAGCAGGACACCTGCCCGGCCGGCATCGCCACGCAAAACTGTCGCCTGCGTCGCGGCTTCCGCGGCAAGCCCGAGCACGTTGAGCACTTTATGCTCTTTGTTGCCGAGCAGCTGCGTGAGGTCATGGCGAGCCTGGGCTTCCGCACCGTCGACGAGATGGTCGGCCATCCCGAGTGCCTGCGCCAGATCGAGGTGCCGGGCAACCGCAAGGCCAACCTGCTTGATCTGTCGCCCGTGCTGGCGAGCGCGACCTGCGAGTTCGGTGCCCATATCCCGGGCGCCGACGGTCGCCACTTCCTGCCGCAGATGGCTTCGGACAGCGAGCTCGACAAGACGCTCGACTCCACGTTGTTCGTGCCCTATACGGCCGATGCCCGTGCGCACCTGCGCCCGATTCGGTTCCGCGCCGATATCGCCAACGTCAACCGTTGCGTGGGCACCATCCTGGGCAATGCAGTGACCAAGGCGCATCCCGAGGGCCTGCCCGCCGGCTCCATCACCATCGATTGCGATGGTTCGGCCGGTCAGAGCTTTGGCGCCTTTCTGCCGCGCGGCATTACGCTCAACGTGTGCGGTGACGCCAACGACTACTTTGGCAAGGGCCTTTCGGGCGGCGAGGTGTCGGTGCGCCCCAACCCGCATGCGACCTACAAGTTCGACGAGAACATCATCGTGGGCAACGTGGCGTTCTTTGGTGCCACGAGCGGCCGCGGCTTTATTAACGGCCTGGCAGGCCAGCGCTTTGCCGTGCGTAACTCCGGTGCCACCGTGGTGGTCGAGGGCTGCGGCAACCATGGCTGCGAGTACATGACGGGCGGCCTGGCGCTCATCTTGGGCGAGGTCGGGCAGAACTTCGCCGCCGGTATGACGGGTGGCGTGGCCTATGTCTTTGACCAGTACGGCACGCTCGAGGCCCGTGTGAACCACGAGAGCGTGGAACTCAAGGCCCCGACGGCTGTCGAGCTGGCGCAGATTCGCGCGCTCATCCAGGAGCACGTGGACGCGACGCAGAGCCCGCGCGGCATTAAGCTGCTCTACAGCTTCGAGACGATGAGTAAGCACTTTGTGAAGGTCATTCCGACCGAGTACGAGCGCGTGCTGGCGATTGTCGCTGCGGCCGAGGCCGTGGGCAAGACGCACGCGCAGGCCGAGGAGTTGGCGTTTGACATCGTGACCGGCCGCGCGAGCGCCGCGGATGTCGCTCGCTTTGATGTCGCGGGCGGTGCAGCGGGCACTGCGCCCGTGGCTGTCAGCTCTGTTGCTTCGACCAAGAAGGAGGCGTAAGTGCCATGGGTAAGCCCGGTGCTTTTCTTGATATCGATCGCGTGACCCACGAGCTGCGCCCCGTGGAGGAGCGCAGCCGCGATTTCGATCCGCTGTATGTGGAGCTCGACGACGATGCGCGCCGCGCCCAGGCGAGCCGCTGCATGATGTGCGGCGTGGCGTTTTGCCAGATGGGTGCGAGCTTTGGCAAGGCGCGTCCGAGTGGCTGTCCGCTGCACAACCTGATTCCCGAGTGGAACGAGCTGGTGTATCGCGGTCGCTGGGACGAGGCGGCCGAGCGTCTGTCGCTCACCTCGCCCATGCCCGAGTTTACGAGCCGCGTGTGCCCGGCACTGTGCGAGGCTGCGTGCAACCTGGGTTCGGTCGACGGCCAGCCCACAACGATTCACGATAACGAGTGCGCGATCAGCGACCACGAATGGGCAAACGGCGGCCCGCGTCGCTTTGAGCCGGCAGGGGAGGACGCGCCCTCGGTCGCCGTGGTGGGCTCCGGCCCGGCTGGCCTGGTGGCTGCATGGGAACTTGCGCGTCGCGGTGCCCGCGTGACGGTGTTTGAGCGCGACGACCGCCCAGGCGGTCTGCTCATGTACGGCATTCCCAACATGAAGCTCGAGAAGTCCGTGGTCGAGCGCCGCGTGGCGCTCATGCGCGAGCTGGGGATTGTCTTTGAGCTGGGTACTGACGTTACGAACCCTGCGGCGGCGGCCAAGCTCAATGGTTTTGACGCCGTTGTGGTGGCTGCCGGTGCTCGTGCGCCCCGCGGTCTTTTGGCTACGAATGTGGATGCCCCGGGCGTGGTGTATGCCGTGGACTACCTGACGGCTTCGACCGTCTCGGTGCTCGATGGCGGTGAGCCCGCGGTGAACGCGCGCGGCCTGGACGTTGTGGTCATTGGCGGCGGCGATACCGGCAACGACTGCGTGGGTACCGCGGTGCGCCAGGGTGCACGCAGTGTGCGTCAGTTTGAGTTCTTGCCGGCCGCACCCGATAAGCGTGCGGCGAGCAATTCCTGGCCGCAGTGGCCCAACGTTAAGAAGACCGACTACGGTCAGCAGGAGGCTATCGCTGCCATGGGCGGCGAGATGCGTGCTTGGGGCGTGGATACGCTCGAGGTATTGCTGGACAAGAAGGGCGCTGCCGCGGGCCTGCGCGTGGTCGATCTGGACTGGTCGGCCGGCAAGCCCGAACGCATTGCGGGCTCCGAGCACGAGGTGCCGGCCCAGCTGGTGCTGATCGCCTGTGGCTTTACGGGTCCGGAGCACGGCGTGTTCGACGCTGTTGACGTGCCTATTGCCACGGCGGGCCGTCCGTTGCCCGTGATGGCCTCCGAGGACTCGCATCTTGCGGCTCGCGTGGATGGCGTTGCCGCGGATGCCGCGCCGGTGTATGTGGCCGGCGATGCCCGCAACGGCAGCTCGCTCGTGGTGAGTGCCATGGCCGATGCCCTCGCCTGCGCAGCCGAGGTCGCCGAGGCGCTGGGGCTGTAAGACAATCACGGAGTTACTCAACAATCGAATCGGCAAGGGCTGTCCCCAACGGCCGGCATATAAGGAACGTCCCCAAGTGCCGGCAGCTGGGGACGTTCCTTATATGCCGGCATCCGGGGACACTCCTTGCGGGTTTGCGAGCGTTTTGCTCGTTTGCCGACGTTTGGCTGCCTACCCGTTGGCGTTTGCGCTCGTTGCGCTCTGCTGTTTATGTGGCGGCTTTAGTTGTTTGCGGACAGCGGCGCGGGTGATTCGTCTAGTTCTACCCGCGATTTTGTGGCAATTTGCATAATCTGCAAGTATCCCGTCAAGTGCTTGGTCAGCATCTGGTTTGCAGCCCGATGCCCATTTCGCCCGTGATGGCGGCGACCACCCGCCCTCCTCGTAAGCTCAAATTGAGGTTTATCAGTTTGAGGAGGATGCCATGGCTGATCATGTTTTGGACCGGGGACGTCTGGCCGAGGCCGTCGGTGACGATATCGCCGGCATGGCCCAGTTTTGGATGCTGCGCAAGTTTCAGTTTTTGGAGTCGGCGCGTACACAGTTCGAAGTGATAGTCGATCCATGGCTCAGCTATTGCGAGGAGCCCTCGCAAAATGAAATCATGGCCTATAACATGGCATTTACCGATTGGCTGCTGTTCGAGCGTCCCTATTACCATGGCAAGACGCTGCTTGAGCTGTATGTTGACGAGCCGCCGGCGTCGCTTTCGCCCGTCTCGCTCAGACGGCTCGAGCAGGTGCGCGGCACGCACTATTTCTCGCGCTTTGGCATTTTGGATAAGGATCCCGCGACCGGTATGGTCGCGCTGCGTGACACGCGTACCGACCGTCGCTTTGACGTCTACGATCCGCATATCGTGCAAAAGGAACACTGGCGCGATGGCGCGATTGCGGTGCGCCTCGCGTGCGTCGACGATGTCTGGCTGACGGCGGGGCAGCTCTACCTCTACGACATTGCGCGCCTGAGCGATACGGCGGTCGACGGGCCTGGCGCCGTGCATCCTGAGGACCTAGAAGATGGCTTCGATACCTCGTGTATCAGCTTCTTCTTACGGCTGGTTCGCGACATCATGGGTGCCCAGGGGCGCTACGTAAAGTCACTCAATATCTACGAACAGGAATGGGAGTAGGGGATGGGCAGTCGCGCCGCCGCCCGTCTATTTGTCTCGGCCTGTAACGTTTAGGGACAAAAAACCGGTCTACCTGTTACAGATCGAGACGACTGCTTGGGCGTTGCTGGTTTGTCTAAATCTGTAACGTTTAGGGGTCTGGAGAACGTCTAACTGTTACAGACTGAGATGTTTGGAACCCGGCAGGGGGGATGTCTCGATCTGTAACATCTACAGGCCAAAATTCGACCTAACTGTTACAGATCGAGACAAAGGTTGGGCGCGGTGCCGAACAATCTAAATCTGTAACAACTAGAGGCTCAAAGACTGTCTTCCTGTTACAGATCAAGACATTTGTCAGCGGAGGCAACGGTGACGATGGTCCATTTGTCTGACGTGGTGGTGATGAAAGTGTCTAATACCGTTTTCAAACACAAACATGCAGTACGTAGCACCTTGGCGCGGAATAGGATGCTTGCCAGACTCACGGAGGCGGCTGAACAAGGCGTGCTGCTTGCGACGCACGACAATGCCGAGCTCATGTGGCTGCGGCGCCATGTGGGCACAGACGATATTGCGGAGCCCGAATTGCACCTATTCTGTTTTCAGCATGAATGGGATGCGTTGACGCCGCCGGAGCGGGCTCGGTGGACCATCAAGGGGCTTGCGGAGTTTCATCCCGATTGGGCGTTTTGGGGGTATGACGCCGCGCTGATATGGGGTCTGGAGGTGCCGAATGATCTGCTCGGGCCGCGTTACTTGGTCAAGACGGGTTGTTCGGTGGCGTTGAGTACGGGATATAGGCTGCTGCGTCCGCAGGCGTCGGGTGCGCTTGAGCGCGTCGACGGCGTGCGAGTGACGCCGTTTTGGCGCACGGTGGAGGATTGTCTGCTGCGTGCGCCGTTTTCATATGGTCTGGCGATTGCCGATTCTGCGCTGCGGGCGAAGGGCATATCGCGCGACGACCTCTGCGAACGGCTCCAGGCCGATTGCGAGGGCAGACGCGGGTATCGCAGAGCTCAGGTGATTGCGTCGCATGCGGACGGGCTGTCCGAAAACGGTGGCGAGTCTCGGTTCCGAGCGTTCTTTATTGCATACGGTTTTCCGGTGCCAGAGTTGCAGGTGGAGTTTCGCGATCCGCTTGATTCGAGCCAGGTGTTTCGGGTCGATTATTTCTGGAGGCTCGAGGACGGGACGTGCGTGATTGGCGAGCTCGACGGAAGAGGAAAGTATACTCTGCAGGATGGTGGGAATCGGGAGTCGGTCGACCCGTTCGTAGCAGAGCGTCAGCGGGAATCTCATCTGACAATGCTCGGGCACAAGGTGCTGAGGTTCACGTTTGATGAACTCAAGAACCCGGGGAAGCTGGCTGAAAAGATAAGGCTGGCGGGTATTTCGCAGCGGGCCGATTTGGCTGAGGGATGGAAGCGTCAGTGGTATGGGCGCTGAGGGATACGACTAACGCGGATGTAGTTGTTCCTGTCGAGTTTGTCTCGATCTGTAACAACAAGGGGCCGTTTGGCCTCGTAACTGTTACAGATCGAGACAGAAGGTTGGCTGCCGCTAAAAGATCTAAATCTGTAACATCTAGAGGCCGAAAACCTGTCTACATGTTACAGATTTAGATGTTTGACGACAGGGCTGGAGAATATCTCGATCTGTAACATCTAACGGCCAAAATTCGACCCAACTGTTACAGATTGAGACAAAGGCTGGACGCGGTGCCGAAAGATCTCGATCTGTAACATCTGGCTGCTAAAACCTGGTCTACCTAGTACAATCAAGACGTTTTGCTGGAACGGCCGGAGCATTGTCGTGCTGTCTCCGTTTGCCCTCACAGCTCTCTCGTCCCTCCGCTAACCGATATGTTCGACTTTAGTTTGCTGCATTAGGTGATAATGGACAAATGTTCAAGTTAATCGTGAGGGAGGAGCTCGATATGGCGTCTGCCGATCGTTCCACGTTGTTTATCAATGCGACCGTCCTGGATGGTTCGGAGCATATGGAGCCGCAGCCCGACATGGCCGTGGCCGTTGAGCGCGGTGTCATCACGTGGATGGGGCCGAGCGCTGTGGCGCAGGCGCCTGCAGGTGCCGAGGTCCTCGACCTGGCCGGGGCGTATCTCATGCCGGGCCTCATCAATATGCATGTGCATCTGTGCGGCTCGGGCAAGCCGGTTTCGGCGGGCGATGCGGGCGCGCTGATGAAGAAACTCGATAATCCCGTGGGCCGCGCCATTGTCCGCCGCATCCTTAAGGGTAGCGCCCAACAGCAGCTGGCAAGCGGCGTGACCACGGTGCGCGGCGCGGGCGACCCGCTGTTTGCCGATCTGGCCGTGCGCGATGCCATCGATGCCGGCAAGTATCAGGGTCCTCGCCTGGTGGCGCCGGGAACGGGCGTTACGGTGCCGGGTGGCCACGGCGCGGGGCTGTTCGCGCAGGTGGCCAACAGTCCCTCCGAGGCGGCCGAACAGGTGCACGACCTGTATGCGCGCGGTGCCAATGTCATTAAACTGTTCGTAACGGGCGGTGTGTTCGATGCGACCGAGGTAGGCGAGCCGGGCGTGCTGCGTATGCCGGTGGAGGTTGCCGCAGCGGCGTGCAAGGCAGCGCACGATATGGGCCTTCCGGTTATGGCTCATGTCGAGAGCACCGAGGGCGTGAAGGCCGCGCTCGAGGCCGGCGTCGATACGATCGAGCACGGCGCTCCGTTGACGCCCGAGATCCTGGAGCTGTACCGCGGCGCCGCGGGAACTCAGCTCGAGGGGCGTGCGCCGAGTGTGACCTGCACGATCAGCCCCGCACTGCCGTTTGTGCTGCTCGATCCGGAGAAGACTCATTCGACCGAAACGCAAAAGAAGAACGGCGATATCGTGTGCTCGGGCATTATCGAGAGCGCTCGTGCGGCGCTGGAAGCCGGTATCAAGGTAGGTTTGGGTACGGATTCGAGCTGCCCGTTCGTGACCCAGTACGACATGTGGCGCGAGGTGGCCTATTTTGCCAAGTACGTGGGCGTGAGCAATGCGTTTGCTCTGCATACGGCTACGCAGGTCAATGCTGAGCTGCTGGGGCTGGGCGGCGAGACCGGTGCGATCGAGTGCGGCAAGGCTGCCGATATCCTGGTGACGCGCGAGAACCCGCTCGATGACCTGTGCGCTCTGCGCGAGCCGATGCACGTGATGTGTCGTGGCGATCTGGTGCGCAAGCTCAAGGTGAGGCGTATTCCCGAGGTGGACGCCGAGCTCGACACGATTATGGCCATGCCAGCCGAGGCGCTTGCCGAGGAGCTTGCCCGCGACGGCGTGGCGTAGGTGTGACGGGGGCGGGCCCTTTGTCGCATTCAAAAAAGCCGAGGTCCCAGTGCGAGACCTCGGCTTTTATTTTGTCCTGCGGTATGGCGGCTACGAGCGCGTCTCCATCTTGGCGTGGCACTTGGGGCAGGTGACGCGGATTTTGCCTTTGCCCTTGGGAACGGAGAGCATCTGGCCGCAGTTGGGGCACTTGAGGTATGCCGTGGTCTTGCGACCTTTCCACATCTTCTTGGCCGTGCGCTTGGCACGCTCAAAGTCTTCCTTACTGGTGCCGGCCGCGCGTGAGGTGCTGGCCGCTGCAGCGCCGCCACCCAAGCTGGCGACAAACTTGCCCAAGCCGGGGACCTTAGCCGAGCCGGCGACAAAGGCCTCGTTCTCCTTGCGACGTGCGTCGATGTTTTTGGACAGGCCGCGCAGCACGCCGATCACGATGACGGCGATGGCGATCCAACTGAGCCACTGGATGCGGGCCATCGATCCGATCATCGCGATGACGATGCCCGCAAAACCCATCACGATGGTGAGCTCGTCGGCGCCATTGCGGCCCTTCATAAAGTCATTCATGCAAATTGCCTTTCGTTCGATATGCCGCACGCCTTTATACCCGATTTAGAGCAAGGGGGACAGGTTAATCTGCGCCAATGTGGTGCAAACATACCCGTCCTCGGAACATCAAGACGGTGCAAAGTGGTTTGTCCTCAATGCGCCGATTACTTAGAGAGCTTGTCGACGACGCGTTCGATCTCGGCGAGCTTCGCGGCTTTGAGGTCTTCGTCGCCCGATTCGATTGCTGAAGTCACGCAGCCCTCGATATGCGCCTTGAGCACGTCGGCGTTAATGCGCGCGAGGAGTGCCTGTGTGGCCATGAGCTGCGTGGAAATATCGACGCAGTAGCGGTCCTCCTCGACCATCCGCAGGATGCCGTCGATCTGGCCGCGCGCCGTCTTGAGCATACGGTTCACCGATTTGTGGTCTGCCATCATGGCGGGTCCTCGTTTCTGGTCGATGGGGTCGAATGCTTCTGGTAGCAGCTAGGCTGCGGTCACGGACAGGGCGTGGAACTTCTCGCCGGCGCTCTCGACGGCGGCAGCGAGCTGCTCGGCGGCCACGGTGTCGGCGCACTCCACCTGTACCGTCTGAGTCTCGTGATCGGCATCGGCGTCGGTCACGCCGGCAACGTTGAGCAGTGCCGTCTCGACAGTAGCGTCGCAGTGGCCACACATAAGGCCGGAAGTCTTAATTGTGTAACGCATGGGTATTCCTCTCTGTTATGTTGGCTTTCCCAGGCACCCGACCTTGACCTTCAAGCCGTCGCTCGCGTACCAAAGTACGCGTCGCTCCTCTTTCAGGTCAATCTCGGGCACCTGGAAAACCCGTTCTAAATGGATTTAATGGTGAGCCTATTTTGCCACTTTAGGCTTAAAGGATTTCAGGCGCAGAGCATTGGACACGACGCACACGCTCGACAGGCTCATGGCTGCGGCGCCAAACATCGGCGAGAGCTGCCAGCCGGTGAGGGGGAAGAACACGCCCGCAGCGAGCGGAATGCCGATGCCGTTGTAGAACAGCGCCCAGAACAGGTCTTGCTTGATGTTGCGAATCGTGGCGCGCGAAAGCTCGATAGCGCGGGCGACGTCCATGAGATCGCTGCGCATGAGTACCACATCTGCCCCTTCCTTGGCGATGTCGGCGCCGGTGCCGATAGCAAGGCCCACGTCGGCGCGCGCCAGGGCAGGGGAGTCGTTGATGCCGTCGCCCACCATGGCGACCTTGCCGCCCGCATCCTGCAGTTCGCGCACGTGGCGTTCCTTGTCGGCGGGAAGCACGTCGGCAATGACCTGCTTGCTGCTCAGTCCTACGCGGCGGGCGATTGCTTCGGCCGTCACACGGTTGTCGCCGGTGAGCATGTGCACGTCGACGCCGAGCGAACGCAGCGCGGCGATGGCCTCAGCGCTCGTCTCCTTGACCTCGTCAGCCACGGCAATGGTGCCGACAAGCTCGCCGTTCTTGGCAAAGAACAACGGTGTCTTGCCCTCGGCGGCAAATCGCTCCGCAAGTCCTGAGGGCACCTCCGCGCCCAGCTCGTTCATCAGACGCACGTTGCCGGCTGCGATGATATTCTGCCCCTCGCGCGCCGTAACGCCTCGTCCAGGCACGGCGGCAAAGTCCTCGACCATGCGCGCCACGATTCCGCGCGCCTCGCACTCGGTCATAATCGCCTCGGCCAGCGGATGCTCGCTCGAGCGCTCCAGCGCGGCAGCGAGCTTCAGTAACGCCTTTTCACTCATGGCGGGCGAGCCGTCGGCGCGCGTGGCTACCACGATATCGGTCACGGCAGGTTTGCCGCGGGTGACCGTACCCGTCTTATCGAGCACCACGGTACCCACGCCGCGCAGGTTCTCCAGCGCCTCGGCGCTCTTAAACAGAATGCCCATCTCGGCGCCCTTGCCGGTACCCACCATAATGGCGACGGGCGTGGCTAGGCCGAGCGCGCAGGGACAACTGATCACCAGCACGGCCACGGCGGAGGTAAGTGCCTCGTTTATGCTGCCGGTCAGTGCCATCCACACCGCAAAGGTCACGGCCGAGATCACGAACACCACGGGCACGAACACGCCGGCGACCTTGTCGGCCATGCGGGCGATGGGCGCCTTGGTGGCGTTGGCGTCCTCGACGAGCTGGATGATCTTGGCGAGTGATGTCTCGGCACCAACCCGCGTGGCGCGGAAGGTAAACGAGCCGGTGCGGTTGACGGTGGCGGCGTTGACGGTGTCGCCGGCGGTCTTTTCCACGGGGATTGACTCGCCGGTGAGCGCACTCTCGTCCACGGCCGAGCTACCCTCGAGCACCACGCCGTCGACGGGGATTGACTCGCCGGGGTGCACGCGCAGGACCTGGCCGGGAAGGATGCTATCGACGTCGACGGTGGTTTCGCTGCCGTCGTCGGCAACGACGGTCGCGGTTTTAGGCGCCAGATCGATGAGCGCCTCGATGGCGCCGCCGGTTTTGGACTTACTGCGCGTCTCGAGGTATTTGCCCACGGTGACGAGCGACAGGATCGTGCCCGCGCTCTCAAAATACAGATTGTCCATGCCTGTCATCATGGCCTCGTGCACCTGCCCCGTGGCCAGCTGGTCGGCCATGATGAACATGGCATAGAGCGACCAGGCAATGGAAGCGGTGGCGCCCACGGCAATAAGGGCATCCATGGTGGGTGCGCCGTGCGCGAGCGATTTAAACCCGTTGATAAAGTACGCGTCGTTGACGTAGACGATGGGGATGAGCAGGACAAGCTCGGTGAGGGCGAGCGTCATGCTGTGGATATGGTCGGTGAAAATGCCGGGCAGCGGCCAGCCGAGCATGTGTCCCATGCCTATGTAGAACAGTGGGATGAGGAAGACGATCGAGACGATGAGGCGGGTGCGCATGGCAGAGGCGGCGACCTCCAACTTTTTGGTGGGCGACTCCATATGGGCGGCGCCAGACCTGGCTTGTGCGCTGCCGTTTGAGCCGGCGGCACCGGTGCCCGTGCTGACGGGTGAGGCCGAGTAGCCCGCGCGGTCGACGGCGGTGCAGATATCGTCGGGGGAGACCTGCACGGGGTCGTAGTCGACCATCATGGAACCGGCGAGTAGGTTGACCGCGACGCTTTGGACGCCGTCGAGCTTGCTCACGGCGCGGTCCACGTGCGCCTGGCAGGCGGCGCATGTCATGCCGCCTACGTCGAACTTATCTTGAGCCATGGCCTCTCCTTTCTGTAGTTCGGTGTTGGAATTGTTAACCTCTCGATACTATACACCCATACCCCCTGGGGGTGTATGGCAAAAGTTAAATGTATGACATTCCGATACGGGGGTCGACTGCCAAGTTAGTGCACCATCCTCGCCCTTCGTCTCGATCTGTAACATCTAGTTCCGTTTTTGCCGAGTTACTGTTACAGATTGAGACAAACAATTCGGCGGTTGCTTAACATCTCGATCTGTAACATCTGGCAGGGAAAATGACCTCTATCTGTTGCAGATCGAGATGTTGTTTTGCGAGGTTTTGGTTTGTCTCGATTCGTAACGTGTAGACCTGGTTTTGCCTCGTAACTGTTACAGATTGAGACAATTGGCCCAGACCCACCCCGTCCGCCCCGTCATCTGTGGTTTACGTGGGGGCATACGGAGTACGGGTATACTAACCGGCGGCGAATCTGCTCCATCGCTTAGAGCTGCTGCGTCTGGACGGCGCGTGATATGGCTGCCAAAGCGATCGCCAGCGTGCTGAGCAACGTCCTCTCTGTGCGCACCCGTTTTTGCATGTACTAGCGCACTACCAAGCACGCCCGCGCGGCCGCATGCCGTGCCCCTTGCGCGTGCAGATAAGGAACAACATCATATGCGTAATTCTGTATCCGACGTCACCGACGCCGAGATCCTGGACGAGACCCGCGAGGCCATGGCCCAGGCTGCCTTCGATGCGGCCGACGAGGCCAGCGCCGCCGAGACCGTCGAGTCCGCTACCGAGAACCTGCCCGCCTTTGACGAGCTGGGTCTTTCGGACGAGATACTTCGTGCCATCGAGAACCTGGGTTACACGGCGCCGACGCCCGTGCAGGCCGGCTCGATCCCCGTGGTGCTCGAGGGCCGCGACCTGCTTGCCGCCGCTCAGACCGGCACCGGCAAGACGGCCGCCTTTTTGCTGCCGACCATGAACAATCTGGAGCACATCGCTCCTCCCAAACCTGTGCGCGAGCGCGGCGGCCGTA
The DNA here is from genome assembly GCF_052121415.1 of Collinsella sp. LCP19S3_D5. Taxonomy (NCBI): domain Bacteria; kingdom Bacillati; phylum Actinomycetota; class Coriobacteriia; order Coriobacteriales; family Coriobacteriaceae; genus Collinsella; species Collinsella sp. LCP19S3_D5. The sequence goes on along the minus strand of NZ_JBQKEH010000008.1, from coordinate 65,748 downwards.
ACCGTCGTCGCGGTGCTAAAAAGCCCGAGGGCAACGGCCGCGGCCCCGTGATGCTCGTCATCACCCCTACGCGCGAGCTTGCCCAGCAGATCGACGAGGTCGCGAGCAAGATCGCCGACGTCACCGGTCATGTTGCCGTGACCGTCGTGGGCGGCGTGAGCTACAAGCCGCAGACCGCTGCCCTCAAGTACGGCTGCGACATCCTGGTCGCAACGCCGGGCCGTCTGGTCGATCTGATCGAGCAGGGTGCCTGCCACCTGGACGAGGTCAAGGTGCTGGTGCTCGACGAAGCCGACCGCATGCTCGACATGGGCTTTTTGCCCGCCGTTCGCCGTATTGTGCGCGAGACGCCGGCCGAGCGCCAGACGCTGCTGTTCTCGGCGACCCTCGACGAGGAGGCCGTGGGCGAGATCACCGATCTAGTGAGCGACCCGGCCCGCGTGGAGATCGCGCCCGCCACGTCGACCGCCGACACCGTCGACCAGTTTGTGTTCCCGGTGTCCATCGAGGCCAAGAACAACCTGCTGCCCGAGTTCCTCAAGAAGGAAGGCCCGGAGCGCACCATCGTCTTTATGCGCACCAAGCACCGTGCCGACAGCTGCTGCCGTCGTCTGGAGCGCAAGGGCATCAAGGCTGCCGCGATTCATGGCAACCGCAGCCAGGCCCAGCGCGAGCGCGCACTTTCGGCCTTCCGCGACGGTACCGTCGACGTGCTGGTGGCAACCGACGTGCTCGCCCGCGGCATCGACATCAGCGACGTGCGCTACGTCGTGAACTTTGACGTGCCGGCCGAGCCGACCGACTACATCCACCGTATTGGCCGTACGGGCCGCGCCGGCGAGCTGGGCTGGGCCATCACGTTTGTGACCGAGCAGGACGTGGATGAGTTCTACGAGATCGAGAAGCTCATGGACAAGACTGCCGACATCTACGAGGCCGGCGACTTGCACGTGGGCCCCAATCCGCCCGCGGTTGACCCCGAGCGGGACCCTGCGGCCTTTAAGGTGAAGAAGAAGACCAAGCGCGGTAAGTCCAAGAGCAAGAAGAAGCTTGAGCAGGCGCGTCGCGACGGCAAGCGCAACGGCGACGATTACGGCGATGTGGCCGGTCGTTCCAACCGCGGTCGCGATGAGCGTCGCGGCGACAGCGAGCGCCCGAGCCGTCCCAAGCGCGGCGGCAAGACCCGCGTGCGCGAGGGCGTTCAGGCTCGCGTGGACGAGGCCGTGGAGAGCGTGGCCCGCGAGGTGGCTGCCGAGGAGCGTGCAGGTGCTGGTGCCGTCGAGCCGGCCCCGCGCGGCAACCGTGCCGAGCGCCGTGCCAAGCAGTTCCAGGGCGAGGCGCACCGCCGTCGTCGTGAGGACGAGGACCGCGGCGGTCGTCGCCGTGTTGAGCGCGAGGACGAGGGCCGCGGTTCGCGCGGCGGCAAGCGCGGCGCGGGCGACCGTCGTCGTTCCGGTCGCGATGACGAGCGCGGCGGCCGCGGCGGCGAGTCCCGTGGCGGCAAGCGCTTTGAAGAGCGCGGCGGCCGCGGCGGTGAGCGTCGCGAGGATGCTCGCGGCAATGGCGGCCGCAGTGGCGCCGGCCGTTCTGGCGAGTCGCGCGATCGTCGCGACCCGCGTGCCAGTCGAGATCGTCGCGATGACTGGCGCAACTACGACGATACCCGCGAAGAGCGTCGCGGCGGCCACCGTGGCGGTCGCGGCGGCAACCAGGCCGGCTCCCGTGGTGGCCGTGCCGGCGGTCGCGATAACCGTGGCAGCTATGGTAACAATCGTGGCGGCAAGCGCGGCGGCAGCTCCCGTCGCCCCGGTGACGGCGGCGGCAAGCGCAAGTAACATACGCGTCGCGCGGTAAGGCGACACGAGTTTGGGCCTCGAGCAGACTATGCTCGGGGCCCTTTTTGGTGCAAGGGGACGGGTTCATATGCACCAACGTCTTGAAGTTGCGGTGGAGTACGGACTGTTTTGGCCTTTTGAGCGGCTTTTCAGTCCCTATTTCACCGCAACTCATGATTGGTGCAAAGTAACCTGTCCCCAAGGCACCAAACAAGGAGTGTCCCCAAGTGTCGCCTAAATACCGTTTATCGAAGAAAAAATACCGTTCATCGGTCATAATGGTTGTTCCGGCTTTGGGCTTGTCTACAATAGCTTCCGTAAAAGAAATGCGGAAGGTTACCGAGTCCCTCGGACGTGGGCCTAACCAAAGTCTTTGAACGGGTGTGTCTCTATGGATGCATTCGCTTGATTTTGGTTGGGCTATATTTATGAAGGGACATGCTACCGTGGGTTTCTTTTCTCGCCTAATGGGCGGTTCGGATGAGCAGAAGACTGCAGCTTCCGAGTTCGAAATCCTCGCTCCCGTTTCCGGCGAGCTTGTTCATCTAGAAAATACCAATGACCCCGCTTTTAGCAGCCGTGCGGTGGGCGATGGCGTTGCCGTGGTTCCCCAAGAGGGAACGGTGTGCGCTCCTGTTTCAGGCACCGTCGCGGCGCTGTTTCCGACTGAGCACGCGCTGGGCATCATGTCCGACGACAGCTCTGCTCAGGTGATGCTGCATATCGGAATCGATACTGTTAAGCTTGAAGGCAAGGGCTTCCATGCGCTTGTTGCCCAGGGTGACCATGTCGACGCGGGCCAGCCCCTCGTCGAGGTCGATTTCGACGCGGTCCGCGCCGCCGGCTTCGATCCCACGGTCTTCGTTATCGTGTGCGAGCGCTCAGAGAACTCGACTCTTCGTGAGCATGCTTCCGGCCCTGTTGTTGTTAAAGAGTCTGTCGTCTGGCTTTCTGAGTAAGTTCTTGTGGTGGGTACCGTGGTTATCAAGCGAGTTTTTAACAACAACGTCGCAATGGTCACTTCGGACGATGGCTCCGAGCTCATCGTCATCGGTCGAGGCCTCTGCTTTGGCCGTCATGCCGGCGATGCCATCGATGAGGCGTCGATCGAAAAGACCTACGCGTTGCAGGAGGGAACTTCTCAGGATTCGCGTACGATTGACCGCTTGGCGCATCTTTTGGAGTCCATCCCCACCGTCAACCTCGTGATTGCCGAGGACATTGTTCAGATGCTCCGTCGAGAGCTCAATGTTGATATCAACGACAAGATTCTCATTGCTCTCGCAGACCATATCAGCCTTGCTTTGGAGCGCGAGCGCAAGGGCGTCTCCTGTGAGAATCCGTTGCTGCTCGAGATCCAGCAGTTCTATCGCAAGGAGTATGCGCTTGCGGGCCGTGCGTTGCAGATTGTCAAGGAGTATATGGGCATCCAGATGAGCGAAGAAGAGCAGGGTTTCATTACGCTGCACATCGTCAACGCCACCATGCCGCAACGCTCCGATCGTTTGATTGTTTCGGTCCAGCTTGTTCGTGACGTGCTCGCGATTGTTTCCAAGCGCTATGCTACGACCCTCGATGACACCTCGCTGCCTTATGAACGTTTCGTTCGTCACCTGCAGTTTTTCGCACAGCGAGCGCTCGATCCCGCGGCAGGGCAAATCAACGGCGACGCGCTGTTCCGAATCGATGAAACGGCATATCCGTGCGCATTCTCGTGCGCGGACGCCATAGCCGCCCACTTGTCGTCTACCTATAACGTTGTCGTTACCAATGCCGAGAAGAGTTATCTCGCGTATCACATTGTTAACCTGCTTGGAGAACCTGGTCTCTAGGCATAACGTGCCCACACATCGATTGATATAAGGCAAGGCTCACGGTCTTGTCCAGGGCACATCTGTCTTAATTTGCGGAAAAGGAAGGGGAGTACCGCTATGACCGCAAAAAAGAAGTTCAATTTCAAAGCGCCGTTGGAGGTGTTCGCGAAGTCAATCGTCCAGCCGATGATGTATCTCTCGGTTGCCGGCATTCTGCTCGTCGTGGGCATTATTCTGACCAACAAGACCATCTGCGCCATGGTCCCTGTGCTGGGCTTCGGTCCGTTCCAGCTCGTGGGCGCCGTTGTCTATCAGTCGCTGATGTTTATCATCAACAACCTCTCGATTCTGTTCTGCGTGGGCATCGCCGGCGCCATGGCAAAGAAGAACAAGGGCCATGCTTCGCTGATCGCCCTGATGTCGTTCTTCCTGTTCCTGCAGGCTAACAACATCGTGCTCAACGCCACCGGCTCTCTTGCCGAGGCGAGCGGCATGCTCGGCCTTACCGGAACTGGCCAGAGCACCGTTATGGGCATCCAAGTGCTCGATACCGGCGTGTTTGGCGGCATCATTCTTGGTTGCATCACCGGTGCCGTATTCAACAAGTACTCGAACAAGCAGTTCCCCATTGCCCTGTCGATGTTCTCGGGCGTTCGCTTTCCGTTCCTGATCATGATCATCATCTCCTGGTTTATGGGCGCTGGCTTTTGCATCGTTTGGCCTCCGGTTCAGGGTGCTATCTCCTCCGTTGCCGGCATCATTAAGGATTCGGGCAACATCGGTCTGTTTATCTACGGCATGCTCAACAAGCTGCTCGTTCCCACCGGTCTGCACCACCTCATCTCCATCCCGTTCCAGTTCTCCGATGTGGGTGGCACCCTGACGCTGGGCGATCAGGTTATCGCCGGCGCCTATCCCATCCGTGTCGCCGAGATGGCAATGACGGGCCAGCCCTTCTCCGATAGCACCTACTTCAACAGCTATGCCTTCAACAACCTGTGGCCCTACATCGGTATCGGTCTCGCCTTTATCTTCACTGCTTACAAGGGGAACAAGGACAAGACCAAGGCTGTTATCATCCCGCTGATCATCACCGTCGTGCTCTCCTGCGTGACCGAGCCCATGGACTTCCTCTTTGTCTTTGCCGCTCCCGTGCTCTTTGTCGTTCACTCGGTTCTTTCCGGCATCTTCCTGGTCCTGCTCAAGGTCCTCTCCGTGCCCGCTTCGACTGCAGGCGGCATCATCAACGTCGTGGTTTCCAACCTGGTCCTGGGTGTCGACAAGACCAACTGGCCGGTTATGCTGGTGCTTGGAGTCGTCAACGCCGCTCTGTACTTCTTCCTCTTCACCCTCCTTATCAAGAAGCTCAACCTCCACACTCCCGGTCGCGAGGAGGAGTCCGAGCTCGCCGAGTCCGTTGCCGAGGGCGAGGCCGCCGCATCTGTTGCGGTGAAGCAGGGCGCTGTTGCCGCGGCTCCCGCAGAGGGCGTCGATGCAGGCATTGCCGACCTGGTCGCAGGTCTTGGCGGCAAGGACAACATCGAGGAGCTCGAGAACTGCTTTACGCGTCTCCGCGTGAACGTTAAGAACCCGGACCTCATCGATGAGGACCTCATCAACCACGTGCCCAACAGTGGCATCAACCGCAACGGCAACAATATCCAGATCATCTTTGGCATGAAGGTCGCCGAGATGCGCGACAAGGTCGAAAACACAATTGAGAAGGAGCAGTAAACAATGATCATTACTCTGTGTGGTGGCGGATCCACCTTTACCCCCGGCATCGTCAAGTCCATCGCCCTGCGCAAGGACGAGCTCGATGTTGACGAGATTCGTCTGTACGACATCAACGAGGAGCGCCAGCGCAAGATCGGCGTGCTCGTGGACTGGATTTTGCACGAGGACCTCGGCCTGGACATCAAGCTCACGGTGACCACCGACAAAAAGACGGCTTTTACCGACGCGAGCTTCGTGTTTGCCCAGATGCGCGTGGGCGGCTATGCCATGCGCGAGCAGGACGAGAAGATTCCGCTGCGTCACGGCTGCGTGGGTCAGGAGACTTGCGGTTGCGGCGGCCTTGCCTATGGCATGCGTACCATCTTCCCCATGGTCGAGCTGATCGATGACGTTGAGAAGTACGCCAAGAAGGACTACTGGATTCTCAACTACTCTAACCCTGCCGCCATCGTCTCCGAGGCCTGCCGCGTTCTGCGTCCCAATGCTCGCATCATCAACATCTGCGACATGCCGATCGCGATTATCGACGTGGTTTGCGCTGCGCTCGATATCGACAAGAAGGATGTCGAGTACGATTACTTTGGCCTCAACCACTTTGGTTGGTTCACCTCGATCCGCCACAAGGGCGAGGAGGTGCTCCCGCAGCTGCGCGAGTACATCAAGGAGCATGAGATTCTGCTGGCCGATTCGTACCTCAAGGGCATGAGCTCGCTGATGTCCAAGAAGCCCGAGGAGGCCACCGACGAGCATCCCGAGCAGAACCGTCACACCAAGGGCAGCTGGTACTACGTCTGGAAGGGCGTGTACGAGATCATGGAGTGCTTCCCGGAGTATCTGCCCAACACGTATCTGAACTACTACCTGCAGCAGAAGGAGTTCGTCGAGCACTCCAACCCCGAGCGCACCCGTGCGAATGAGGTCGAGGAGACGCGCGAGAAGAACCTTTTTGATGGTATCGATCACTACGAGAAGACGGGCGAGATCGACGAGAGCACGTTCTATGCGGGCAGCCACGGCGACTGGATTGCCGACCTGGCTATCGCTCTGAAGAACGACACCAAGCAGCGCTTCCTGGTCATTTGCGAGAACAAGGGCGCTATCCCCAACATGCCCTACGACGCCATGGTCGAGCTGCCTGCCTACATTGGCAAGAACGGCCCCGAAGTCATCAGCCGCGACAACATTCCGCTGTTCCAGCAGGGCCTCATGATGCAGCAGCTGAACTCCGAGAAGCTCCTGGTCGAGGCTACGATCGAGGGTTCGTACGAGAAGGCGCTCAAGGCCTTTACGCTGAACAAGACCGTGCCGTCGATGAAGGTCGCCAAGGAGGTTCTCGACGACATGATCGAGGCCAACAAGGGTTACTGGCCCGAGCTTAGCTAAAGGCAGAAGACGCTGGCGCAAAAGAGTCGCTGACCGCAAAACATGATTAATGCCTCGTCCGCGTGCTTGCGCGGACGAGGCATTTCCGTTTTGCGCAAAGGATTGATACGGGGGATGGGCTCTCTGACATCAACGCAGGGCATGAGGTTTTCTGCTGACGCGCGGCGGCTGCGGTGCCCGGGCGGACACGCCGGGGATTTCGCCCGCTGCCTGGCGCCCTTGCCGCCATCCGGCTTTCGCGCTCGCATTCTTTTGGATGCGGGCGTGTTTTTCGTGGCGCGCACGGGTCCCCCGGGGCGCGCCGTGCATTTTTGGGAGTTTTCAGCAAGCCGGGGTGACTGCATACGCGCCGGAATCGTCTTTTTGAGCCAGCGGGATCCTTCGGCAGGCGATTTGGGTTGGCTGACGGCGTCCGGCGCGGCGATAACGCGCGTTTCGCGTCGCGCCGTGCCCCAAAACGACGCCAATCGCGCGGCGTCCACGATTCGCGGCACCGCCTGCGGGGGCCGCGATGCTGAAAACTCCGGTTTTTGCACGGTACAAGCGGGGGTACGTTGGGACGAGAAGGGGTGCCCCCGTCTTTTTATGCATGACGCAAGCGAAATTATGCAAGACAATAGGGCGCCATGCGCCGGATACCCAGCCTGGGCGCGCCATACGCCGACGCTTAGGCCCTCGATATCTCGGACATCATCACGCTCTAAATACTAACCCAGCAACAAAATAATCCGTCTTTTCTCCGTCCCCATGGGATCGGGTGTGGTATTCTATCTGCCGGGTATAACTTAGGAATACCAAGTAATACCAACGCCGCAGAAACAAACTCCAGATGCGGGCCAATCGGGTTGCCTTCACAGCCCGTCGCCCAGCCGCGTGGCCCGCATCTATCCGCACCACCGTTGTTTCAAAAAGGAAGCGCCATGGCAGAACACATGACCCCGGTTGTCGCGAAGGTCTTGCCCGAGGAAAAGGCGGCCTTCGCGGCGGCAACCCAGCTCGTGGGCACCACGCCGTCCAACGCCATCCGCATGTTTATCGCCGCGTTCAATCGCTGCGGCACCTTCCCGTTCGACATTTCGCCCAGCGGGGCCTTTGGCACTGCACCCGATTCTCATCAACAATGACTGTCCCAAACTGCCGGTACTTGGGGACGTTACTTGTCTGCCGGCAGTTAGGGTAGTCGTTGGGGACGTTCTTAAATGACTACCTGTCGGGAGGAGGTTGGCATGCTCAATGCGATGATTTGGGCGCTTGCCTGTTTTGGCGTCGTCGCTGTCGATATTGCCCTGAGCGTCGTTTTGTTCTCCGCCCTTGGCGTCGCATCGGTGTTCATGGGTTTTTCGATCGATGACCTCGACATTCAATTGCTTCAGGCCGCCGCTCAGACGGCGTCGTTTTTGATGGCGCTGCTGTGGTGGCGTTATCTGTGGCCGCGCTCGTTTATGACGCGTTCGCAAAGCGAGCATCCGCTCGGCGGGGGAGCGCGTGGGGCGTGGAAACGCATCGCCTGCGTTATCGTGATCGGTCTGGCCCTGCAGGTGGTCGTTAGCTACGTGACCGACGCCGTGCTGTCGCTGTTGCCCGATGCCGCAGCCGACTACAGCGAGCTTGTCGAGGAAACGGGCATGGGCGATACCAGTCCTCTTGCCGTCCTGACCACGGTGCTCGGCGCGCCGTTTTGCGAAGAGCTCCTGGTGCGCGGTGTCATCTTTGAGTTTTCGCTGCGTGCGTTTAATCCCCAGTGCCGTCCGCTCTGGAAGCGCCGGCGTCGTGCGAGTGCGCAAGACGGCGCCATAGTGCCCTGGGCGGCCCCAAGCACGTGGGGTGTCGCCGCGGCGATTATGCTGCAGGCGGCAATCTTCGGTTTTATGCACATGAATTGGGTGCAGGGTTGCTACGCGGGTGCCGCCGGCCTCATCTTTGGTTGGGTGCTCGTAACGACCGGAAAGCTCCGCTACACGATCCTGCTGCACTTTGCCTTTAATGCCGGGTCGTATCTCATGGGCATGCTGTGGTTTGTGAACACGCCGGTCGACGTGGTGGTCACGGTCGCTATCGCCGGCGTCATCCTCGTTGAGGCAATGCGCTCGTTGCGCCACGCGTGTGGGATGGACGCAGCGAGCGCATTGCTGCCTTAGTTGCGGCGACCGCCTCCGTTGGCACCCTGACGCCCCTGAGCTGCGCGGTTGCGTCCGGCGGTGTTCTGCGCGCGCGACATGCCGCCGTGGCCCTTGCCGCCCTTGGGCCCCTTGGCTCCAGCGCCGCCAGCGCCACCGTGGCCCTTGCCGCCCTTCTTGCCGGTGCCATGTCCGCCGCCGGCAGATGTCTCGCCCGGGCGTGGCGGCACGGGACGGATCAGGCAATGCTTGGTGTAGCCGATCAGGTCGCGACGGCCGGCTTTCTCTAGCGCCTCGCGCACGAGCTTGTAGTTCTCGGGCTTGCGATACTGGATGAGCGCGCGCTGCATGGCCTTCTCGTGCGGGTCGCGCGCCACATAGATCGGCTCCATGGTGCGCGGGTCCACGCCGGTGTAGTACATGCACGTCGACATGGTGGACGGCGTGGGGTAGAAGTCCTGCACCTGCTCGGGCATGTAGCCCATGTCTCGCACGGCTTCGGCAAGGTCCACGGCTTCCTTCATCGTCGATCCGGGGTGGCTCGAGATCAGATACGGCACCACGTACTGCTTGAGTCCGTACTCGCGGTTCAAGCGTTCAAATTTACGGCAGAATGCGTCGTAGACGGCTCGGCTCGGTTTGCCCATCACGGAAAGCACCGCGTCGCTCACGTGCTCGGGTGCTACGCGTAGCTGGCCCGAGACATGGTGCTCCAGCAGCTCGCGCAAAAACTCGTCCGAGGCATCGGCCATGGTGTAGTCGAAGCGGATGCCGCTGCGGACAAAGACCTTCTTGACGCCCGGCAGCTGGCGCAGGTCGCGCAGCAGCTGGGTGTAGCCGCTCTCGTCGACCACCATGTTCTTGCACACGCTCGGCCACAGGCATCGCTTGTTCTTGCATACGCCGTGCTTGAGCTGCTTGTCGCAGGCGGGACGGCTAAAGTTGGCCGTCGGCCCGCCCACGTCGTTGATATAGCCCTTAAACTCGGGATCGCGCGTGAGCAGCTCGGCCTCGCGCATGATCGAGTCGTGGCTGCGCATCTGCAGCACGCGGCCCTGGTGGAAGGTGAGCGCGCAAAACGAGCATTCGCCAAAACAGCCGCGGTTGGAGCTGATCGAAAACTTGATCTCGGCAAAGGCCGGCACGCCGCCCGCTGCGTCGTAATCGGGATGCCAATCGCGTGCGTAGGGGAGCTCGGCCACCTCGTCCATCTCGTCGGTGGTGAGCGTCGCCGACGGCGGGTTCTGCACCACATAGACGCTGTTGGGGTAGGGCTCTACCAGGCGATGTCCGGTGATGGGGTCCATATTCTGCTGCTGCACGTTAAAGCTGCGCGCGTAGTTGAGCTTGTCGGCGGTAAGGTCGTCCCAACTGGGCAGCAGGTCATAGTCGTAGACCTCGTCGAGCGAACCCGTGCGGTAGACGGTGCCATTGATATAGGTAATCTGATCGACGGGCAGTCCCGCGTCGAGCGCGTCGGCGATCTCGACAATCGCGTGCTCGCCCATGCCGTAGATGAGGATGTCGGCGCCCGAGTCGAGCAGTACCGAGCGCTTGAGCTTGTCCTGCCAGTAGTCGTAGTGGGCCAAGCGACGCAGGCTTGCCTCGATGCCGCCGATGATGATGGGGGCGTCCTTGAATGTCTGGCGGATGAGGTTGCCGTAGACCGTGACGGCACGGTTGGGGCGGTGTCCCTCCTCGCCACCGGGGGTATAGGCGTCGGTGTGGCGGCGGTGCTTGGTCACCGAATAGTGGTTGACCATGGAGTCCATGTTGCCGGCGCTGACGAGAAAGCCCAAGCGCGGCTCGCCGAGCACGGTGATGCTGGCGGGGTCGGTCCAGTCGGGTTGGCAGATGATGCCCACCTTGTAGCCGTGCGCGTCGAGGACGCGGCTGATGATGGCCATGCCAAAGCTGGGATGGTCCACGTAGGCGTCGCCGCAGATGTAGACAAAGTCGCACTGGTCCCAGCCGCGCGCATCCATGTCGGCGCGGCTGACGGGGAGGAACTTATCGCGGCCCGGGCGCCAGGGGCGGACAGGCGCTGCCGGGACATGCGCGGGGCGCGAGCCCTGGGCTTTGCTTCCACGCTTTTGCTGCTGGCCGCGTTGGGCATGCTTGCCGTGCTGGTTGTGCTGAGCGTCCTGGGGCTTTTTTGCCACGATTCCTCCCGGTGTTTGTATACTGCACGTAATTGTAACCAGTCTTTTTGGGACGGGGCTAAAAAGACTGGTGGAGTACACGAGGTGTCGGGTGTCGATGCCGCGCCCGCAGTTTGTTTCCAGACGGTGTATCTGCGCGTTGGGGAGTCCGTCTCGCGGGCGCGCCATGTTGTCAATGGGTTACAGTATGAACGGCGGCTATGTTTCCGCCAACGCACGAGAGGGTCGTCAACAAGGAGGGCGCACGACGATGCAGCGTGCCAAACAGATATCGGAGTCTATTGAGCTGGGCATCATCTTGGCGCTCGCCGGTGGCTTTATGGACGTTTATTCGTACATTGGGCGCGACCATGTTTTCGCCAACGCGCAGACGGGCAACATCTTGCTGGTGGGCGTGAGCATCTCGGAGGGCAATTGGGCGCTCGCGGGGCGCTATTTCTTCCCTGTGGTGTCGTTTGCCGTGGGCATTATGCTTGCCGACCTGGTACACGAACGGTTTGGAAGCGTGATTCACTGGCGCCAGGTGACGGTGTTTTTTGAAGCCGTCATCTTGCTGGGCGTGAGCTTTATCCCCGGTGGCGGCTACAACTTGCTCGCCAACTGCCTCATCTCGTTTGCCTGCGGTATGCAGGTCGAGAGCTTTCGCAAGATCCACGGTCACGGCATTGCCACGACCATGTGCATCGGTAACCTGCGCAATGCGCTGCAAAACGTGGACGACTACATCATCACCCACAAGCGCGGCTTTTTGGAAAACGGCCTGCTGTACTTTGGCGTGATCTTTACCTTTGTGTTTGGCGCTGTGCTGGGAAACTGGTGTATTGAGCGCATGGGGCTGCACGCTATTGCGGTGGCGAGCGTGCTGCTGTTCGTGGCGTTTGCCATCATGTTTATCGACCGCGAGCGCGACCTGCGTTTTCGCTGGAAGCGGGCCTGCGAAGATTGGAAAGAGGCCTGCCAAAAATAGCGGCAGGGTGTGGCAAGGGGCTGACCCCTTGCCACACTGATCAATAATGGGGAGGGGGCGGTCATCTCGGCCGCCCCTTTTTTGTTTAGTGGTCAGGCGGTGACGATACCAGTTGTTGAAACGCTTTAAATAATCTGACGTTCTCACGCGTTTTTCGCTTCAAAAGCGTTAGGATGGGAGCCATAGCGTGGGGCGTAATGGGTGCCCCGCACACGATGGGAGGCTATCAATGGCTAATCGTTTCGTTCTCAACACCATCTCTTATCATGGTTCCGGCGCCATCAAGGAGATCCCCGGCGAGCTCCAGCGTCGCGGCTACAAGAAGATTTTCGTCTGCTCCGACCCCGATCTGGTCAAGTTTGGCGTTACCGCTAAGGTGACCGACGAGCTCGATGCCGCCGGCATCGCTTGGAGCCTCTACTCCGAGATCAAGCCCAACCCCACTATCCAGAACGTCAAGGACGGCGTCGAGGCCTTCAAGGCCGCCGAGGCTGATGCTATCGTGACCGTCGGTGGCGGCTCCTCTATGGACACTGCCAAGGCCATCGGCATCATCATCAACAACCCCGAGTTCGCCGATGTCCGCAGCCTCGAGGGCGTTGCTCCCACTAAGAACCACGCCGTGTTCACCATCGCCGTGCCGACGACCGCCGGTACCGCTGCTGAGGTGACCATCAACTACGTCATCACCGACCCCGAGAAGGTTCGCAAGTTCGTGTGCGTCGACACCAACGACGCCCCCGAGGTCGCCGTCGTCGACCCCGACATGATGGCTTCCATGCCCGCCGGCCTGACCGCTTCCACCGGCATGGACGCTCTGACCCACGCCATCGAGGGCTACACCACCAAGGGCGCTTGGGAGCTCTCCGACATGTTCCACTTTGAGGCCATCAAGCTGATCAGCGAGAACCTGCGCGACTCCGTTGCCGAGGCCAAGTCCGGCCAGCCCGGCTCCGGCCGCGAGGGCATGGCTCTTGGTCAGTATGTTGCCGGCATGGGCTTCTCTAACGTTGGCCTGGGCATCGATCACGCCATGGCTCACACCCTGTCCGCTCACTACGACACCCCGCACGGCGTCGCTTGCGCCATGCTGCTGCCGATTGCCATGGAGTTCAACAAGCCGGTTTGCGCCGAGCGCCTGGCCAAGGTAGCCGTCGCCATGGGCGTTGACACCACGGGCATGAGCACCGATGAGGCTGCCGACGCCGCTATCGCCGCCGTTAAGCAGCTCTCCGCTGACGTGAACATCCCGCACGTCTGCGAGGCCATGAAGGCTGACGAGATCGAGGTCCTGGCCAAGGACGCCATGGCCGATGCCTGCTTCCCGGGCAACCCGCGCGAGGCGACGCTCGACGACGTCATCGAGCTCTTCAAGAAGATCTGCCCGGCTGCCTAACATGGTTCGGCGGGCCCCTGCCCGTTAGCCCCACAATCGTCCTCGGACATGTCGGAGGCCCCGCTGCGCACTACGTGCGGCGGGGCCTCCTTCTGTCCTGCGGAAAGATTGTGGGGCTAACGGGCAGGGGCCCGCCGGCTCGTTATCGTGGTGGGCGCCGCTCTGAGAAGCCCAATGGGTTGTCTCGCTAGGTAAAAAGATGGTTCGCGGTGGTATTGTTGCTGTGGGTTTAAATCGATATGAAAGGGTGACTTTGGTGTCCAAGATGGATTCTACGCTCTCCTATATTACTGACCAGTTGAAGGCGCTTACCTCGATTGCTTCGCCTACGGGCTATACCCGTGCGGCGACTGATTATCTAATGGAAACGTTGCGCGATATGGGCTTTGGCCCCGAGCGTTCCAATAAGGGCAACGTGCTGGTTGAGCTTGGCGGCGAGGGCGAGCCGCTTGTGTTGGCGAGCCATGTCGATACCCTGGGCGCCATGGTGCGCTCCATTAAGGACAATGGTCGCCTGCGTCCCACGACGCTCGGCGGGCATCAGTGGTCTACGGCCGATGGCGAGAACTGCACCGTCTACACGCGCGATGGCAATGTGTACACGGGTGTGGTCCTCAATACCGAGCCTTCGGCGCACGTGGCCGACGAGCCGGTCAAGACCATCGAGAAGAACATGGAAATCCTGCTCGATGAGAATGTCGACAGCAAGGATGACGTGCTTGAGCTGGGCATTCAGACGGGCGACATCATCGCTATGGACCCGCGTACCACGGTGACGGAGAGCGGCTACATTAAGAGCCGCTTCCTGGATGACAAGCTGTCGGCCTCCATTTTGCTGGGCTTGGCGCGTGCCGTCGCCGCTGGCGAGGTGACGCTTTCGCGCAAGGTTTCACTGCTCTTTACGGTGTACGAGGAGGTCGGCCACGGCGGTGCCTTTGTGCCGGCCGACACGCGCGAGATGATCAGCGTGGACATGGGCTGCGTGGGCGACGATCTGGGCTGCACCGAGCGCATGGTGTCGATTTGCGCCAAGGATTCGGGCGGCCCCTACAACTACGATCTGGTGACCACGCTGTCCAATATCGCGCGCGAGCTCGAGCTCGATTACGCCATCGACGTGTACCCGCATTACGGCTCGGACGTTGAGGCCACGCTTTCTGCCGGCTACGACATCCGTCACGGCCTGATCGGCCCCGGCGTGTACGCGAGCCACAACTACGAGCGCAGCCACATGGACGGCGTTCGCAACACCTACGAGCTGGTTCGCGCCTACGTTCAGCGCTAGGGGAGCAGCTTGCGACTCGGCTGACCAATCGCTAAGGCCCGATTTCTCGGGCTTTTTTTCGCTTTGGGTCGTTTAGTATTATGATATATGTAATCTATTAACTAAACGTTTAAATTACTTAACGAGGTGATGCGGTGTATGGATACGTCTGAGTACTTGTCTATGGGTGATGCTGCCCGCCTGCTGGGCGTTACGAAAGCCCGCATATCTCAACTTGCCGCATCGGGAACGCTCGCGTGCGATATTGTGGGCGGACGGAAGATGGTCGAGTACAATTCCGCGGTCGCTTATCAAAAGGTCCGCAAACGTGGACGCCGTCCTGCGGCCGATGTGGGGCGCAAGTTTACGCTGATGTCGGCCGACCATGAGGCCGCGCATGTCTCATTTGATCCGTCGCGCGAATTTCCCTTCGAAATCGCGGAGGTCCTCGATGCACAACGAATGCCGTTTGGCACGTGCTCGAGCTCTTCTCCTACGGTGAATAAACGGGAGCTCAACGTGTGGTGGAGCCATCGGTCGGTGCCCGATGTTCGCCCCGGACTCGTCTCGCGCTATCGTGAACTGGGAATTGCCAGTGGCATCGAGGTCCCGGTTCAGTGCCTGGGCCTCTCGCTTTCGGATTGCTATTGGCTGCGGCCGGCAGAATGCGACGGGCTCAAATGGCGAAACCTCAATTACTTCGAGAATGATTTTGAGCGATCGGCGCCCGAGGGACGTTCGGGTTGGCTGGAGGGCATCGGTCTTAAAAATCCGGATAACACGTCCGAGGGCGAGCTCCCTAAATCGTGGATGATCCGAAACGGCATTCGCGTCTTGGCTAAAGGTTGCGGCATGGACGATCAGCGTCCCTTTAACGAGGCGGTTGCAACGGCTCTACATCGTCGCTTGTTGTCGGAGGGCGAGTTTGTTCCTTATACGGTTGAGCGGATGTTCGATGGCCCTGTGTGTCTGTGCGACGACTTTCTTGACGGCCGCGAGGAATACGTTCCGGCTGTTTACGTTAAGGGCGCACTTGGTAACCAGCGGGGAAACTCGACATACGACCGGTACTGCCGCTTCCTTGGTAAGCATGGAGCAGACGAGGCTGCCGTGAGAAGGTCTATGTCGCAGATGATTGTCTGCGATGCCCTTTTGGCCAACAGCGATCGCCATTGGCGAAACTTCGGCATCATCCGCAATGTCGACACCCTGGAGATAAGGCCTGCTCCGCTGTTCGATAGCGGCAACTGCCTGTGGTACAACGTACCAACTGCCGTGCTCGCAGCTGGGGAGTTTGGGTTTTCTGCTAAGCCGTTTGGGCCCGACCCTTCCGTCCAGCTGGCGCTTGCGGACTCACTCGATTGGTTCGATTCATCGCGGCTCAACGGATTTGTTGATGAGGCGATCGAGATTCTTTCGCAGAGCGAATGGGCCACAGCGGAGGGCCGGCTCGAGTCCATTTGCCGCGGCCTCGAGCGTCGCGTTATCGAGGTGAATGCTGCTGTTGAAGTGCTTCGACACGTGCGGCGATAATCCTGCAGCTACCTGATGGCGGCAGTTACCGTGCCGCCGCCCAGGACGACGTCGCCGCGATAGATAACGACGGCCTGTCCGGGGGCGACGGCGCGCTGCGGCTCGTCAAAGGTCAGAAGCATCTGTCCGTCGGCGCCACGTGTAAGGGTCGCTGCCTGGTCCTTTTGACGGTAGCGGTACTTGGTGCCCACGCGAATGTCGCCGGACGTGAGCTCTGCCTCCATGCGGTCGGCAGGGGCGCTCCAGATCCAGTCGTTGGCCGTGAGTGCTGTCGCCGTCAGGTCCTCAGCCTCGCCCAGATGCACAATGTTGTTGGCGGCATCGACGCCCGTTACATACACGGGGCGCGCCATCGCGACGCCCAAGCCCTTGCGCTGGCCGACGGTATAGCGCAGTGCGCCGTTGTGGCGTCCGACCACGCTGCCGTCGCGCCATACAATATCGCCCGGCTCGGCGGCATGCCCACAGCGGCGCTCGATATAGCCCGCGTAGTCGCCGTCCGCGATAAAACAGATATCCTCGCTCTCGGCCTTCTTGGCGTTGATGAAGCCCTGCTCGGCGGCAATGCGGCGCACGTCGCGCTCTTTGTCCAACCCTGCCAGCGGAAAGATTGTGCGTGCCAGGCGCTCTTGCGTGAGCGAATACAAAAAGTAACTCTGGTCCTTCTTGGAGTCTTCGCCGCGGTGCAGCTGCCAGGTGCCATCGGGCGCTTGGCTCGTTTTGGCGTAGTGACCCGTGGCAATGTAGTCGCAGCCCATATCGAGCGCCGCGTCGAGCAGCGCGCCAAACTTAATATGGCGGTTGCAGATGATGCACGGGTTGGGCGTCAGCCCCTCCTGGTAGGCGGTCACGAAGCGCTCGATAACGTTGCGGTCGAAGGCCTGCTGCAGGTCGAGCACATGGTGAGGTATCCCCAGGCGATCGGCGACGGCCTTTGCATCGGCGATGTCGCGGTCGACCTTGCTCATGCCCGTGACGGGATCGGGCGCAGGGCAGGTGAGGCGCATAGTGGCACCGACGCATTCGTAGCCTTGGCACTTGAGCAGATAGGCAGTCACGCTGGAATCGACGCCGCCGCTCATGGCGACGAGCACGCGCTTGTTGTGCATGGGGAGGTTCTCCTTGGTGGCATGTGGCCAAAAAAGAAAAGCGGCGCGGGAGGCTGGTTCCGCGCCGCAGACATTGTAGCAAGTTCGGACGTCTCGTGGGACACCCTGACGGGATGGGCTCAGACCGCCGGGAGAGAGGAGGCAGGTTCGTCCCTGAGCTCAACCTATGGGAAAAAAGGCTCTAGTCCTGGAACAGTGCCGTGGACAGGTAGCGCTCACCGGTATCGGCGAGCAGTGCGACGATGGTCTTGCCCTCGTTCTCGGGGCGCTTGGCCAGCTGCAGCGCGGCCCACACGGCGGCACCGGACGAAATGCCCACGAGCACGCCCTCCTTGTGGCCCACGGCGCGGCCGGTGGCAAAGGCGTCGTCGTTCTCGACGGGGATGATCTCGTCATAGACCTGGGTGTCGAGGACGTCGGGCACAAAGCCGGCACCGATGCCCTGGATCTTGTGCGGACCGGCCTGGCCCTTGGAGAGTACCGGGGAGGTGGCGGGCTCGACGGCGACAACCTGAATCTCGGGGTTCTGCTCCTTGAGGAACTCGCCCACACCGGTCACGGTGCCGCCGGTGCCAACGCCGGCGACGAAGATGTCGACCTTGCCGTCGGTGTCGTTCCAGATCTCGGGGCCGGTCGTGGCCTTATGGATGGCGGGGTTGGCGGGGTTCACGAACTGGCCGGCGATGATGCTGTTGGGGGTCTCCTTCTGCAGCTCCTCGGCCCTGGCGATGGCGCCCTTCATGCCCTTGGAGCCGTCGGTGAGCACGAGCTGTGCGCCGTATGCCTGCATAAGCTTGCGGCGCTCGACGGACATGGTCTCGGGCATGGTGATGATCACCTTGTAGCCGCGAGCCGCCGCCACCGAGGCGATGCCGACGCCGGTGTTGCCGCTCGTGGGCTCGATGATGGTATAGTCGCCGCCGCGCACGAGCTTGCCGGCCTTCTCGGCCTCGTCAATCATGTTCTTGGCGACGCGGTCTTTGACGGATCCGGCGGGGTTGAAGTATTCCAATTTGACGAGCACGCGGGCCTTAAGGTCCTCATCGGCCTCAAAGTGAGTGAGCTCCAAAAGCGGGGTGTGGCCGATAAGCTGATCGATGGACGTATAAACCTTGCTCATGGTGAACCTCCAAAGTGTTCAAATGACTGGATACCGTGTGGTTTTACGGTGGCCTAGTAGATAAACCCATAAACCTTATAGGTTGCTCATTTACCTGTTGGCAAGCATAGTAGACACTAAAGCCTAGTAATGCAATAGGAAATAGGAGATTATTACGAGCCGATTAACCACCTTGACTGGAATGGGTATTTTCAAAGCCAATTTTTCGGCTAGAATTTCAACGGATTAAAAGACCGAAAGGCAGCACTATATATGTTGGTTTCTACTAAGGGCAGGTACGCCCTGCGCGTTATGGTCGACCTGGCCGAGCACCAGGCGGCCGGTCGCATCCCGCTCAAAGAGATTGCGGCGCGACAGGGGATTTCCGAGAAATATCTCGAGAACATCTTGGCTACGCTCGTGCGCGCCAACATGCTCTCGGGCATGCGTGGCAAGGGCGGCGGCTACGTGCTCACGCGCCCGCCCGAGCAGTACACGGTGGGAGAGATCTTGCGCCTGACCGAGGGCAGCCTGGCGCCGGTCGCCTGCCTGGATGGCGACTGCAAGGGCTGCTCGCGATCTGATGAGTGCCCCACGCTCGACGTGTGGAAGAACCTGGACAAGCTCATCAACGACTACCTCGACGGTGTGACGCTCGATGCACTCGTCGCCCCCAACGGGGGCTACGACTACGTCATCTAGCCCCACCAGCCATTTGGGGACGGGGTAGAAATGGTAGATTTTCTTGTCCTCTGAGGCCTGACAAAGGCGAAGGCCGTCCATCGTTGCGATGGACGGCCTTCGTTTTGGCGTGTTGTGGCGGTCCGTATCCGGTTGCTTTAGTTCCTGGCGATGCTGTCGAAGATGCTTCGAGTGATGGACACCAAAATGCTACCCATAAAGGCCGACCCAAAGCTGGCAATGGAGATGCCCGCGCCCAGCAGATTTACCGATAGGTAGCTGGCAAGCTCGAGCATAAAGCTGTTGACTACAAGCTGAAAAATACCCAGCGTGATAATGGTGAGCGGCAGCGAGATGACCGTCAGGAGCGGCTTAACGAGCGAGTCGACGACGTTGAGGAACAGTCCCACAAAGGCAAAGCAGACCCAGGCGTCGGCCATGCCGAAGGGCTGAATGCCGGGGACGAGGAACGTGGCGATCGCGATAGCGATTGAGGTCAAAAGCCAGTTGAGCAAGAAGCGCATGGTGGGTTCCTTTCCGGTGCGCGTGACGTGTTGGTGGCGCGTAAGCTCGTTTGCCGCGGCGAATCGGACGGTTGCCTTGGCGTGCGCCTCTGCGTTGGGCGCCCATTGTCTCAGATATTCGTGGAGCTTGCGTGCGCATTCGGTTTCAAAACGGCGTTCGTCCTAAAAAACGCGCCGCTGACAGAGAGTCTTGTCACTTTAGTTTGGTGGTGTGCTAAACTGCTACGGGCAAAAGCCACATGCGTTGCCCTATTGCATAGAATGGGCGAACGATGCCCGGTGCCAGTATCAACTTCGATGCCTTTTGGCGGGTTTGGCGGTGATCGATGAATATCGAGAACATGTTTGACAAGCCTGATGTCAAGCAGCTAGTCCACGCATTTAGTCTTTTGGACGACGAGAAAGATATCCAAGCGTTTTTGACCGATATCTGCACACCGCGCGAGATTTGCGATCTATCGCAGCGTCTGCAGGTCGCGCGCTACCTGGACGAGGGCGAGCCCTATGTCGAGGTTCAGGTCCGTACCGGCGCTTCGTCCACCACGGTGAGCCGTGTATCCAAGGCGCTCAACGGCGAGTACGGTGGCTACCGCAAGATCCTCATTAAGCTGGAGGATGGCGAATAGGCCGCGGCAAAACGAATTGTGAAAAACCGCTCCTCCGGGGGCGGTTTTTATATGTCGAATAATTGGTGCAAAGGGGCCAGGTTCGCTTGCACCAATGTGGCGCAAGCGAACCTGTCCCCCTTGCACCGACGGACGAGTCTGCCCCCTTGGCACCAATGTGGTGCAAAGCGACTTGTCTCCAAAGCGCCAAAAGATGAAGCTGCGGTGGCAATGTGTCCGCTTGGGCGGGTAGGATGGATGCATTGATTATTGCGAACAGTTTGAGTGGAGGGCCATGCCTGTTCGAATCTATACCACTAATGCCGGCACGGATTTGAGCGATGCCGAATCGGCGCTGCTTGCCGACCTTATTGCCCGCCACGGGCGTGCCGTGCTGCTGGCGCCAACGTTTGCCGAGCTCGACCTGTGCCGTCATGATGCGGCGGAAGCCGGCGTTTCGCTGGGCATCGATTACAAGACGCCCGCGTCGTGGCTTCGCTCGCTTTGGGAGCTTTTGGGCGACGGGCGCGGTTTCGTCGACAACCTGCAGCGCCAGATGCTGTTTTCGGACATGGTCACGCGTCTCGATGATGTCGACCTGCAGCCGCTTTCGCGCAGCCAGGGCGCGGTGCGCATGCTTGCGCGCATGGCCCGCGATGTGCTGCCAGGTGTGGCGGGGACAGCTGCCGAGCGATGCCGTGGCAACAATTGCCGGCCTGAGCCAAAAAGCGATGCCGAGGCTCGTGTGTTCGAGCTTTTGCGTGCCTACGCGGGCGGTTTGGACCGTCGAGATATGGTCGAGCCCTGCGAGGCGGCTGACATTATGGCCAGCGCCCTGGCCGATAATCTGCCGGCGTGCGCCCGTGCCGTCTGTGTACGCGGCGTCACGTCGTTTACGCACGGTCTGCTCGAGCTGCTGTCTGCTGTGGCGAACAGTGGGGGAGAGGTCGTCGTGCTGCTTGCTCGCGAGCAGGCGGCGATGCGCGAGGAACTTGCCGCGGCATTTGATGCCAGCGGTGTGCTGTTTGAGGTCGCGCCGCTGGGGGAGGACGCCGTCGCGTCTGATGCCGCTTGTGGAGCTACCGCTCAGCCTGCCTTTATTGAGGTCGCTGGCCCCCACGCCCGTGCTCATGCTTATGCGGACGCAATTGATGATCTGGTAAAAGCGTGCCAGGGTTTCGGGGCCGACGATACCGCCGGCCTCTCCGCCGACCCCGTACGCGTGCTCGTTGTTTCTGCCCGGGCACCCCAGCTGTTCGGTGAGCTCGCCTCTCGTCTGGCGGCTCGTCATATCGCTGCCGAGACAACTGAATTCACGGCGTTTTCCCAATCCATTGCGGGCAGGCAGTTTGCGGCGCTTGCCAGCTTGATCGAGCGCATGAAGGCGGCCGATGAGGGTGTGGCGTCAAAGACCGAGTGGTGGCCCGCGCCGGAGCTTACCGACTGGATCTACAGCCCGCTTTCGGGCGCTGATGCAGCCAATGCCCGTATCTTCGATAAGAATATGCGTCTCTCGCGTAGCAAGACTACCGCGGGCGCTAAGAGCCTGCTGCAGAGCGTGCAAGGCCAGGTGAGGGGCGCACGCAAGGCGGCGAGCGACGAAAACTGGTTTAAGAACGTACCGTGTGTGGTCTCGGACGTGTTCCAGGCACTGTGGCGCGACAAGCCCGTGACGGCGGTCAAGGCCATGCTTGCCGTTGCCGAGGCGTTGCCCGATCGCTCGCTGGGCAGCCTGGATGGCCAAGCTCGTCGCCAAGCGGAGACGGCCCTGCTGCGCCACGCCATCGACATCCTTATGAATGACGCCCGCGCGCTCGACGTGTCGCAGGCCGCGACCGTGCCCGTGCTCGATGGCATTCGCACCAAGGTGGACAAGCGTAGCACCGCCTACGATTACGAGACCTACGAGGTTGACGGTGCGCCACGTGCCCAGGTTCGCTTTGCCTCGCTTGCCGATGCGGCGGCTCTGCGCCCCGGCAGCTACGATGCCGTGCTGTTTGCCGATGTCGATCTGGACAGCTATCCGCTCTCACACGAGGAAGGACCGCTGGCCACGTTGGCTGCGAGCCTTGGTCGCGAGGGCGTGACGCTTGAGCCTGCGGCCTTGTTGCGCGTGCGCTTTGGCCACGCGATGCGGGCGGCACGTGGCCCGGTTGCGCTTGCGCGCGTGACGCACGATCGCCAGGCGCGCGAGTGCTATCCGGCTGCCGTGTGGACCGAGTTGCGGGCGCATGCCGAGGCCACCGGTGCCGCTCAGGTGACATGCGTGGGCGAGGGCGATATCGTAGGTGATTTTGACCCTGCAGCCGGCAAGGGCCTCAAGCGCGAGCGCGTGGCATGCGAGGCTCCTCAGCATTTGAGCGAGGCGGCCGTGCCATATCTGGTCTTGCGCCGTCGGGACGGCGAGGGCGAGGACGCGCCGCTTGTACCGCGTCTGACGTCTGCCTCGCAGATCGAGGCCTATTCCACCTGCCCGCTGTGCTGGTTCGTCTCGTATCGCGTTAAGCCCCAGTCTATCGACGCGGGTTTTGGCAACATGGAGAAGGGCAACTTTGTCCACGACGTGCTGGAACATCTGCATGCCCGTTTGCCCCAAGAGGGCATGGAGCGTGTGACGCCCGAAAACCTGCCGCGTGCGCAGGAGCTGCTGCACGAGGTCTTTGCCGAGACCTTGGCCGAGCACGCCGGCAAACGTGGCAACGAGGGCCCGCTGGTGCCGCTCTCGCCGGTGGAGGAGCGTCAGGTGGCCGAGATCTTGCCGCAGCTGGAGGGCGTGCTTGCTTACGAGTCCGAGGCGCTTGCCCCCTTCGCTCCGCGCTACCTGGAGTTTGCGTTCAACGAGCTCCAGGTCGAGTATGCCGGTTGGCCGCTCGGCGGGCGCATTGACCGCGTGGATGTGGATGCCGAGAATCGCGCTGTGGTGATTGACTACAAACATCGCACGGGCGTTGAGGAGTTTAAGCTCGCCGATCCTACGGTGCGCGACGAGGAATCGGGCACGGCGCCCATCGACGATCCGCGCTGGTTGCCGCCACATACCCAAACGCTCATCTACGCCCAGGCCATGCGCCGGGCGCTGGATTTGGATACCCGTGCGGCGCTCTATTTTTCGACCAAGGGCGGCAAGCCCGCGTTGCGCGGTGCCGCGAGCGCCGAGCTGCTCGAGGAGGAGCGTGGCGACGGTCGCATCCCGGGCCTTAAGAAAGGTTTCCCCGGCGAGGGTGGCAGCATGGACTTCGACGCCCTGCTCGATCGCGTGGAGGCCGGCATCGCCGAGCGCTTGCGCGAACTCGAGGCGGGCAACGTCACTGCTGTCGACCCGGCGTCGACGCAGGCCGCGCATGCCCGCTGCTCGTATAACCACGAAGGAACGTTTGTAAGGAGGGACGTGTAGACCATGGATCTTTCGACCTTGATGCCGCAACAGCTGCAGATCGTCAAGACGCTCGACCGTCCGCTGTTTGTCTCGGCGGGCGCCGGTTCGGGCAAGACCTTTACCCTCACGCGCCGCATCGTCTACGCGCTCTCGCCCGAATCCGGTCCGTTCGTCGAGCATCTGGACCAGGTGCTCGCCATTACCTTTACCAAGGATGCCGCGGCCGAGATTCGCGATCGCGTGCGCCGTGCGCTTATCGACGAGGGCATGGACGAGGAAGCGCTGACCGTCGACGACGCGTGGATCTCGACCATTCACGGCATGTGCTCGCGTATCCTGCGCGCACACGCGCTGGAGTTGGGCATCGACCCCGAGTTCACGGTGCTCACCGATACCGACGAGCTCATGGATCAGGCTGTTGAGCATGTGCTGGCCCGCGCGACGGCACCCGATGCCGCCCCCGAGCTCGCGGCATCGCTCAAGGCCCTCTACGCCTGGTATCCCATGGCGGGCGAGGGCGGCCCCTTTGGCGCCGGCACGACCATCAAGGGCCTGGTACGCGACCTGCTGGAGCTCTCGAGCCAGCTGCCGGGCGGCATGGACGACGTGCGCGTGGCGCGCGGCCAGGCCGATACCTCGGCGCTCGCCGATGCCTATCGATCGGCGCTGGGCGCAAGCAAGGCCGCGACCGAGAAGGCGCAGACGGCGCTCGATGCCATCGACGCGTTCGAGGCGAGCGGCAAGACCATGGCCGATGCGGCGCGACTCATGATGTCGTGCGCCATGCCGCGCGCGAGCAAGGCATTCCCCAAGGAGCAGGTCGAGCTGCTCAAGGCCGAGGCCGCCGATGCATTTATCAATATCGTGCTTGCCTGCGGTGGCCCCGCGCTCGATGCACTGGTGGGCTTGGCCCGCTCTGTAGAGGCCGAGTATCGCGCACTGAAGGCTGCCCAGTCCGCCCTCGATAATAACGACCTGCTGCGCATGGCCTACGAGGCCCTGCGCGATTACCCTGCCATTCGTGCTGCGTACGAGGGCCGCTTTAAGATGGTCATGATCGACGAGTTCCAGGATACCGATCAGATGCAGGTCGATCTAATCCGCTACCTGACGGGTGCGGGGGAGCGCGCACTGTGTACCGTGGGCGATGCGCAGCAGTCGATCTATCGCTTCCGCGGCGCCGAGGTCGAGGTGTTCCGTCGCCAGGAGCGCAAGGTGGGATCGGCGGCGGCGTCGGACATGGTTGCCACGTCCGATACCCCCGCCGGCGAGCTCGTCAAGCTCGTGCGCAACTTCCGCAGCCACGACGAGGTGCTGCGCTATGTGGCCCGCGTCTTCGACGGCGATGACGGCGGCCTGATGCAGGGCTTTTTGGATCTTGAGGCGAGCGACGGCCGCAAGGACACGCTGGTGGCGGATGCCTCGCGCCGCCAGGCCCTCTTTGTTGCCGGCGGCAGTACGCAGGAGCGCACACAGGCCAAGGCCCGCGCGATCGCGGAGCGATTCCGCGCGCTTGCCGATGCCGGCCAGCCCCAGGGCGGCATGGTGCTGCTGCTGGGCCGCATGACCAACGCAGACGTCTACGCACAGGCCTTCCGTGACCAGGGGCTCGACTGCGTCATCGCGGGCGGCTCAGTCTTTGCCCAAGCTGCCGAGGTGCAGACGGTGCGCGCCCTGGTTTGTGCCCTCGCCAATCCGGCCGATACGGCGCAGGGCCTTATGCCACTGCTGGCCTCGCCGATGTTTGCACTCGGCGCCCAGGAGTTCCTGGCGCTGGCGACCAAACTCGACGATCAGACGGGCGAGACGTCGCGCCGCAACATCGATGCGGGCATCATGAGCGATTCCGATGTGCCGGGCTTGCAGGGCTTGCCGCTCGTGACGCGTGCCCGCGAGGTGCTGCGCTACGCACTGCGTCGCGTGGGGCGTGATTCGTTCGCCGCCATCGCGCGCGACGCGGTCAATGCCTCCGGCTGGTTCGTGCGCCTGGCGCAGCGCGGCCCCGAGGGCAAGGCCATCGCCGCCAACGTGCTCAAGGCGCTCGATGCCGTGGCCGAGGCGGAGGCCGAGTTCGGTAACTCGCCGCGCTCCATTGCGCTTGCCTTCGATCGCTTCCTGGCGGGCAAGGAGGCCCCGGGCGCCCTCAACGAGGAGGGCGACGGCGCGGTGCGCATCATGACGGTTCATGCCTCCAAGGGTCTGGAATATCCGGTCGTGGCGGTCTCCGAGTGCTTTGGCGTGCGTAAGTCCTCGGGTGCGGCACAGATGGGTCGCGTCGAGGGCGGAGCGCGGGTCGTGGCGCTGCCGGCACGCTTCGACGGCGTTAAACTCGCGGACGGCACGTTCGTAAAGGGCGATGACGTCAAAAAGCAGTTTGAGCATGCGTTTAAGGGCAAGGGCACGTCGCTGTGGCTACCGCCGGAGCTCATGGAGGACGTCTGTGCGACGGGTTCTCCCGCCGAGGCATTTGCCCGCCTGCGCAACGACGACCTGCAGCTTTCGCTCGAGGAGCGGGCCCGTTTGCTCTATGTTGCCATGACCCGTGCGCGCGAGCTGGTGATCTTGGCGATGGATGCGGGCGTGAGCCGTGGCAAGGTGACGGTGCCGACCTTCGATGTCGAGACCGATCTGACCTACGACGTGTTGCGCCGCATTCTGCCGACCGACGCTCTGGACATGCCGCAGCTCGATGCCGACCGCCTGGTATTCGACAACTCCCAGCCGGGCGACTACGAGCTCATTTCGCTTTCGGACTTTACCTTTGGCGAGCAGGCGTTTGAGGCCAACGCTTCGCTGGATGCCGAGGGCAGGCTCGTTCGTGGCGATACCGATGTCGCCGATAATGCTGCGCACTCAACCGTGCCCGGTCCTGCCGACCCCAAGCCCGATTCGTTTGAACTCGTATATCCCCAGGCGGCGGGCGTGCGCATGGGCACGTGTCCGTTCCCGGCGCGTGATTCGTACAGCTATTCGTCGATCGCCGCGGCGCTCCATGCCGAGACGGAAGACCGTGCCGCCGAGGCGCGTGTTCCCATGGATGAGGCGGGCGACGATGCCGAGTCGGATGGCTCGGAGATGGCCGATGCAGACGTGGTTGCTGCCGAGCCCGCCGGCAACCCCATGGCGCTGGGCTCGGCGTTCCATGCCGCCTGCCAGTGGCTCATCGAGATGGGTGCCGATGCGCTGCCCGCTGAGCGTGCCGATGCGCTGACGCGCCTGTGGTGCCTGACGCCGGAGCAGCGCGAGCGTTTTGACGTTGCCCTGAATCGCTGGCTCAGGTCGTCGGTCCGTGCCGAGCTTCTTGCCTGGCCGTGCGTCCGTGCCGAAGTGCCGTTCTTCTCGCTGGGCTGCGAGGACAAGGACATTGCCCGCTACGGTGCATATGCCGAGGGCGCCATCGATGCGCTGGCGACCGACCCGGCCGATCCGTCACGCGCACTGGTCATCGATTACAAGACGGGTGGCACGCCGGATGAGACACCCGACCAGCTGCTCGAGAAGCACGCCCTGCAGGCGCGCGTCTATTCGGATGTTCTGCATAAAGCGGGCTTTAAGACGGTGACCGTCAAGTTCGTCCGCGTGGAGCAGACGGCCCCAGCTGTCTCAGTCGAGCTCGCCGAGCCCCAGGTGGTCACCTACAACCTCTAACCCTCAGATAACTTGCGGTGGAATCCTTTTCGATTCCACTGCAGCTCAGGGGTAGCTAATTTGGGACGGGGCTCTTTTAGCTACCCCCATACATCGGTTGAGATGTATTCCGACCCCGACTCGTTCGCCGTCAGTCAAAGGGTAGCTAAAAAAGCCCCGTCCCAAATTAGCTACCCGTGTGGGTTTGGCTAGGTTCGGGCGCTGTCCGTGCCGTGGGGTAAAATCGTTCAGTCAGAACACGAACCCGCATCGGAGCTCATCACATGGCATTCGTCCATCTGCACAACCACACTGTTTTCTCCATGCTCGACGGCGCAACCCGTATCCAGGATATGGTCAACCGTGCCGTAGAGCTGGGCATGCCCGCCGTGGCCATTACCGACCACGGCTACATGTATGGCGTGCCCGATCTGGCCCTGGCCTGCGACGCCGTCAACCACAATACGCCCGAGTACAAAACTTGGAGCCACGACAAGGCCTTCTTGGAAAAGGACCGCCGTGACGAGCTGGTGGAGCCCGATCCCGAGGCAAACCCGCGCGAGCATGCCCAGTATGTGAAGGACATGGCCATGTGGGACGAGAAGGGCAATATCGACGAGCTCAAGCCGCCTCTGGTCATCAAGCCCATCTTTGGCTGCGAGGTCTACTTTACGCCGGACGAGACGCTCGCCCGCGACCACAAACCCGAGCTCTACCACATGATCCTTCTGGCCAAGGACCAGGAGGGCTACGTCAACCTGATGCAAACGGTCTCCGAGGCCGCCGTGCAGGGCTTTTACTACAAGCCGCGCGTGACGCTCGACAACCTGCGCCGCCACGCCAAGGGCATGATCTGCACCAGCGCCTGCATCGCGGGCATCATCCCCAAATACATCGACCGCGGTGACATGGAAGGCGCCATCAAGTGGGCCGAGACCTTCCGTGATACTTTTGACCCCGGCGACTTCTACATCGAGATCCAGGAACACGGCATCACCACCGATAACGGCCTGACCGACGAGCAGATGGACCGCACGCTCATTGATATCGCCAAACAGGTGGGCGTCAAGGTCATCGCCACCAACGACTTCCATTACCTGCGCCGCGAGGACGCGCCCGTGCAGGACGTCATCATGTGCATCGGCATGAACGCCAAGGTCGACGACCCCAACCGCATGCGCATGACCGGCTCGGAGTTTTACATGAAGACCGAGGAGGAGATGCGGGCGATGTTCCCGTATTGCCCCGAGGCCTGCGACAACACGCTCGAGATCGCCGACAAGTGCTACGTTGAGCTGGACTGGGACTCCATCATCCTGCCGCGCTTTCCGCTGCTCGATCCCGGCGAGACGCACGAGAGCCAGTTCCGCCGCGAGTGCGAGAAAGGCCTGCGCCAGCACTACGGTGACGACTGGGCCACGCGCGAGATCGGTGGCGTCAACATCAAAGAGCGCTTTGAGTACGAATACAAGGTCATTTGCGACAAGGGCTTTGCCGCCTACTTTTTGATCGTCGCCGAGTACGTGCAATGGGCCAAGGACAACGGCATCGGCGTCGGCCCCGGCCGTGGCTCGGCCGCCGGCGCTATCGTCGCCTACGCCATGAACATCACCGCGTTCGACCCGCTCGAGAACGGTCTGATGTTCGAGAGGTTCCTGTCCCCGCAGCGTACCGAGATGCCCGATATCGATATGGACTTCGACGATGAGCGGCGTCTCGAGGTCGTGGAGCACGTTCGCCAGCTCTACGGTCCCGAGAAGGTCACCCACGTCATCACCTACTCGACCATTAAGGCCAAGCAGGCCATCAACGACGCCGCGCGCGTCCTGGACTACCCGGTCTACATGGGCCAGCGCCTGTCCAAGATGGTCTCGAGCGACCCCAAGGTCAAGCTCAAGCAGGTGCTCGAAAAACAACCCGGCAAAGAGGATCTGTTTAACCCCGACTTTGCCGAGGCCTATAAAAAGGACGACGACGCCCGCCGCATCATCGACACGGCGCTCTCGATCGAGGGCCTCACCCGTGGCGAGGGCGTGCATGCGTGCGCCGTTCTGATCTGCCGCGACCCCGTCAACGAGCACGTGCCCACCAAGCTCGACACCAAGGGCGGCGTCGAGATTACCCAGTACGAGGGCCATACCGTTGCCGACATGGGCCTGCTCAAGATGGACTTCTTGGGCCTGCGTACGCTGACGGTTATCTCCAAGGCCAAGGCAAACATCAAAAAGAACTTCGGCATCGACATCAAAGAGGAAGAGATTCCCTTTGACGATCCCGAGATCTTTAAGCTCATGGGCTCCGGCCACACCGCCGGCGTCTTCCAGGTCGAGTCCGCCGGCATGACGGCCACAATCAAGAACATGAAGCCCACCGAGTACAAGCACGTCGTGGCATTGATCGCCCTGTACCGCCCGGGCCCGCTGGGCGCCGGCATGGTTTCGTCCTACATCAACCGTATGAACGGCAAGGAGCCGGCCGTCTCCTACGACGACCGTCTGGACGACATCCTGGGCGAAACCTACGGCACCATGGTCTACCAGGAGCAGGTTATGCTCATCTCCGTCGAGATGTGCGGCTTCTCCAAGGGCGAATCGGACTCGCGTATCCGTAAACCCGTGGCTAAGAAGAAGATCAAGCTGCTTACGTCGACGGTGCTCCACTGGGAGGATGGCTCGGACGAGACCACCTACGACCACTGGATGAACGGCGCCATCAAGAACAACTACACGCGCGAGGTCGCCCAGAAGATTTGGGACGATGTTCTCGAGTTCGCATCCTACGCCTTCAACAAGTCGCACTCCGCCGGCTACGCCATCTTGGTTATGCAGACGGCGTGGCTCAAGGCGCACTATCCGCATGAGTACATGGCGGCCGTCCTGACGTCCTATACGGGCAAGACCGACAAGATCGTGCACTACGTCTCGGCATGCCGTCACGACGGCATCCCCGTGCTTTCGCCAGATGTCAACGAGTCCGGTACCGAGTTCACGGCTACCAAGGAAGGTGTGCGCTTTGGTCTGGCCGGCATCCGCGGCGTGGGCACCGGCGTGGCGCAGGCGATTATCGCCGAGCGCGAGGCGGGCGGTCCGTTTAAGACGCTGCATGATTTTGTCGAGCGCGTGGACTCGAGCCAGGCCAACCGTCGCGTGATCGAATCGCTCATCAAGGCAGGTGCCTTCGACTCCACGGGGTATCCGCGTCGTCAGATGATGCACTTTGTGGACAAGAACAACCCCGAGAACATCATCGATGCCGCGGCAAAGCGCCAGAAGGATCGCGCGAGCGGCCAGACGTCGTTCTTCGACATGTTTGGCGACGTTGAGGGCTCGGGCTTTGAGGTGAGCGTACCCGATCCGGATGGCCAGGAATGGGACCGCCACCTTAAGCTGAGCCAGGAGAAGGAGGTTCTGGGCATCTATGTCTCGGACCACCCGCTGCGCCCGTTTGAGTATGCGCTCAGCAAAGCGCGCGACTTCTCGTTCTCGCAGATCGACACCGGCTACGAGGTGCAAAACCCCACGGGCGGCACCATCAACCAGGAAATTCCCGAGGGCAAGGCGCTGTGGTGGGCCGGTATGGTCTCGAGCGTGTCCAAGCGCGTGACCAAAAGCGGCGACCCCATGGGCATCGTGCAGCTCGAGGACATGGAAGGCGAGGCCACCGTCGTGGTGTTCCCCAAGACCTTCAAGGAGGCAGAGGGGTATCTGTACGGCGAGGTCGATCCCGAGACCGGCGCGCAGCTGTCCGATGCGTTTGTGCGCATTAAGGGCAAGCTCGAGCGCTCGGACCGCGGCGACCAGATCATCGCGCAGGAGATTGTGCCGCTTGAGCTCAACGAGGAGAACAACAAGCCCAAGGTGTTTGAGGTCATGGTGCCCAACAGCCGCTTTAGCCAGGGCAACATGGCGCGTCTTGCCACGGTGCTCACCGCCAACCCGGGCGGCGACCGCGTAGAGATCTTTATCGAGCAGGCGGACGGGCGCGTGCTGCGTGCCGAGGTACCTGCTAAGGTCAACGCACGCTCGATTCCGCTGTTGGCCGAGGCCAAGGCCATCGTGGGTAACCAAGGCAGAGTGACGGTGATCTAAGGACGCCGTTGGCGGGGTAGCTAATTTGGGACGGGGCTTTTTTAGCCACCCTTTGGCTGACGGCGAATGAGTCGGGGTCGGAACACATCTCAACCGACATATGGGGGTAGCTAAAATAGCCCCGTCCCAAATTAGCTACCCCGGGTGAGATTGGAGGAAGCGATGGCGCAGGGGACGTTTGTGCAGACGCTTCGTAAGGAGGCGGCGCTCAGCAGTACCTTTATGAAGGGGCGTTCGCTCATGCTCAACGGCGCCGTGCTGTCGTTTGAGGACTCCGGCTCGCGCTTCTCCAAAAATGTGAATATCGAGGGTACGGTGCGTGGTTCGCGCGGCGACCTGTATAAGACGCACGTGGCGCTCGATATGGACGAGCACGAGGTTGTCGACTACGACTGCGATTGCCCCGCCGCCTTCCGCTATTCCGGCATGTGCAAGCACGCCATCGCCACGGCGTTGGCGTATCTGGATGCCAGCGGCGCCGAGCCCGTCGAGGGTTTGCGCACGCCGGTCCGCACGTTTACGGTGTCGCCCGCACAGTCCAATCAGCCCACACGCCCCGCGCCCAGCGCATCTGCGGTCAACCCCAACTTTCCCTTCCCGGCGCCCGCGCCCACGAGCCCGAGCCTTGTGGCAGCGCTTTCCGATCTTTCGGACGCGCGCATGGATAAACTCGTGGCCATGCGCCGCAAGCTCGCCGGCACCATTGACCCCGATGCGCCCAAAGCAGTGCTGGAGCCCTCGCTAGTGCCGTACTACAATCCGCTGTTTGCCGATCGCTTTAGCTGGGCGCTTGAGTTTCGCATCCGCTGCGGCTCGGTGTCCTACGTGGTTAAGGATATCGACGGCATGGCCGATGCCTATGCGCGCGGCGGTACGTTCTCCTATGGCAAGAAGCTTACGTTCCTTCATGTGCCCGAGGCTTTCGATGATGTATCGGCAAAGCTGCTCGACTTTGTTGCAATGACGGTCGCCTACCTAGGCGATATTACGAGCTCGCGCTCGGCATCGTACGACTTTGCCCGCAGCGGTTTTGTCGCCGAGCGTCAGTTGCCGATATCCGAGTATTCCATCGTGTCCGTGCTGGACCTGCTGCGTGGCAGGACCATGTCCTTTGAGCCTGCTTGGTCGCGGGGGACGACGACGCACCGCGCCTACGAGGTGACGGTCGAGTCGTTGCCGGAAGGGGAGGGCGAAGTCCCGGCTAAGCGCCCGCCGCTGATTGCTGCCAAGATTGTGCCGGCAGCCGGGGGCAGCTACGACTTGCGCCTTCCGGCCGATACGTACTGCTTTGCCTCGGGCGACGTCGCCTATCTGGTCGATACGCGCCGCGCGCGCCGTACCGACACGGCGTTTGCCCAACATGCCGCGCCGTTCCTATCGCACTTGTTGCCCTGCCGCACACCGGTCCATATCGCCGCCGACCAGGTGGGTGAGTTTTGCCGCATGGCGCTGCCTATCTTGCGCGACTACACCGACCTTACCGCGCCCGCTGTGCTCGATACCGTGGCGCCCGAGCCAAGCTTTGCCATGGCGATCGGCGTCGACGATGGCCTCGTGACCTGCAAAATTACGGTTACCTACGGCGACTGGTCGGCAGATCTCTTTAGCATGGGCGCTCCGGGCAGTCCCTTCGAAGAGCAGCGCCCGGGCGTGCCGCCGCGCGACGAGGTGGCAGAGTTTCGCGTTATGGATACGGCGGCTCTGTATTTCGACTTTTACGAGGGTGGCCTGGCGTTTGAGGAACGCGATGACGAGAGCCTGTTCCACTTGCTGACTGAGGGCCTGTCTGCCCTGTCCGAGCTGGGCGAGGTCATGCTCAGCGACCGCCTGCGCCAGATCTCGGTCCGCCCTGCGCCCAAGCTTTCGGTGCGCGCCACCGTCAAGAGCAACCTGCTCGACGTCGAACTGGGCGCGAGCGGCCTTTCGGCGGCAGACCTTGCCATCTACCTCGATTCCTACAAGCGTCACCAGACGTTTGCTCGTCTCACGTCGGGCGACATCATTCGCCTGGACGAGGGAGCGCGCGCCGCGTTTGGCCTTGCCGAGGATCTGGGGGTCGATGCTGTCGACCTGCTCGACGGCGTGTCGCTTCCCGCGTCGAGTACCCTGTTCGTCGACAGCATGCTTGCGCGCACGTCCGCGCTCGAAGCCGATCGCGACGCTGCATTCCGTCGCACCGTCGAGCGCCTGGACACGCTCGGCAAGATGGACTTTACGGTGCCGGCCTCGCTCAAGGCCACGCTGCGTGGCTACCAGGTCGACGGCTACCAGTGGCTCGGTTCGCTCGAGCATCTGGGCCTTGGCGGCATCTTGGCCGACGACATGGGCCTGGGCAAAACGCTCCAGATGATCGCGCATATCCTGGCGCGCGTGGAGGCGGGGGACGCTAAGCCCACGCTTGTGGTGTGCCCTGCGTCGCTCGTGTACAACTGGACTGCCGAGCTGGAGCGCTTTGCCCCGTCGATTGATGTGTGCGCCATTTTGGGCACCAAGGCCCAGCGTCGCGTGCAAATTGCCGGCGTGGCCGAGCACAACGTGGTCGTAACGTCGTATGACCTCATGCGCCGCGATATCGACGAGTACGTCGAGCAGGACTTTGCCCGCGTGGTGCTGGATGAAGCCCAGTACATTAAAAACCCACTCACGCAGGTGGCACGTGCCGCCAAGCGTCTGCCGGCCGGTGTGCGCTTTGCCTTGACGGGCACGCCCATCGAAAACCGCCTGTCCGAGCTCTGGAGCATCTTCGACTTTTTGATGCCGGGCCTGCTCGGCACGCGCGAGTCGTTTGCCAAGCGCTTCGAAAGCCCGGTCGAGCACGCCGAGGGTGACAGCGCCGCTCGCCTGCAGGCGCTCGTGTCGCCGTTTGTGCTGCGCCGCGTCAAGGAAGACGTGGTGGCCGACCTGCCCGAGAAGATCGAGGATACGGTGATGGCGCAGCTCACCGGCGAGCAGCGCAAGCTCTACCTGGCCAACCAGGACCGCATTGCCCAGCAAGTGCAGCACCGCGAGGCCGGGGAGTTCAAAAAAGATAAGCTCAAGGTACTTGCCGAGCTCACCAAGCTGCGCCAGATCTGCTGTGATCCTCATCTGCATTACGCGGACTACAAGGCGGGAAGCGCCAAGCTCGATACGTGTATGGAGCTCGTCCACGGCGCGCTCGACGGCGGTCATCGCATCTTGCTGTTCAGCCAGTTTACGGGCATGCTCGATATCATCGGCAAGCGCCTGGCCAAGGAGGATATCACCTTCCTTAAGCTTACGGGCGCATCGTCTAAAGAGAGCCGCGCCAAGATGGTTACGCAGTTCCAAGCGGGCGAGGTGCCGGTGTTCTTGATTTCGCTCAAGGCGGGCGGCGTGGGCCTTAATTTGACGGCTGCCGACGTGGTCATCCACTACGACCCGTGGTGGAACGTGGCGGCGCAAGACCAGGCGACCGACCGCGCCCACCGCATTGGCCAGCAGCACACCGTGACCGTGTACAAGCTCATCGCCAAGGACACGATCGAGGAACGTATCATGCAGATGCAGGAGTCCAAGCGCGACCTGGTCAACAGTGTGCTCGGCGGTGATGGCATTTCGTCGGCGCTGTTCACGCGCGAGGACGTTCTGGCGCTGCTCGGTGGCGACGGTCGCTAGCTGCGCGCGGGATGGGGCTGCCGGGCTGGGCCAGGTCGCCGGTTCGTCTTAGCCCGACCGTTTATCCCACCCGTTATGTGTTCATTTGAAATGCCATGGATGGTTCGGCGCTCTTTGGGCATAAGAACTAACGAGAACATTGGCACATCAGCAAAGGAGAACATCATGGCGAAATTCTTTAAAGACTCCGACGGCAAGCTCGTTGCCGCTCTTGGCGACGACGTTGCGACCCCTGCCGGCTGCACGGAGCTGACGGCAAACACCGAGGATGCGGCGCACGAGAAGCACGTGCCTGTTGTCGAGACCGAGCGCGACGGCCACGTCATTCGTGCGCGCGTGGGCTCGACGGAGCACCCCATGCTGCCCGAGCACTACATCGAGTGGATCGCGCTTGAGGCCGAGGGCCGCCTGGAGGTCCATTACCTTGAGCCCGGCATGAAGCCCGCGACGTTTTTCGCTGGCGGCTCCAAGACCGGTACCGTCTATGCCTACTGCAACCTGCATGGGCTGTGGTCCGCGACGTTCTAGGAGCGCGCCCCCGCTCGGGGTATCATAGCTAGCATATGCACATGCAAGCGCCGGCTGCATTATGCGGCCGGCGCTTTTACTACGGTTTCGATGGTTTACGACGGAAAGGGCTGGGCCATGAAGCTCGCACTTGCACAGATCGATATGCGCCTGGGTGATATTGAGGGCATTTGCGGTCGCATCGAGGACCAGGCTCGTCTGGCCCACGAGCGCGGGGCGCGCGTGCTGTGCGTCCCGGCTCCGCTCTTTATGGGTGCTCTGCCCGGCGGCCTGATGGGTACTGCCGACTTTGAGCACGACATGCTGACAGGCCTGACCGGTGTTGCCGAGCGTATCCAAGAGCTCGATATGATCTGCATCGTGCCCGCGGCGGTTTCGTTTGAGGGCCAGCCGCTGCTTGACTACATGATGCTCAAGGACGGTCATGTGGTGCCGGCTCGATCGAGCATTGCCCTGCAGCGTGGCGAGAACAACGATACGCGTTGGGCGCCGCCGGTGTTCGACGTGGACGGCGTGCGCATCGCCGTGATTTTTGACTTGGACCGCGAACTCGAGATGTTGCCGACCGGTGTTGACCTCATTGCGTATTTCCAATTCAGCGCGTTTGACATGACCGACCGCGAGACTGCCGCCATCGCCGCCGTTCGCAGCGGTGCCTACCGCAAGATCGCATCTAAGCGCAGCGTGTGGTTTGCCTGCATGGCGCCGGTCGGTGCGTACGACGAGTCGGTGTATACCGGCGGTTCGTTTGTGCTCGACGACTGCGGTCGCGTGGTGGCCCAGGCGCCGTGTTTTGAGGAGAGCCTGCTGGTTCAGGAGATTCAGCGCGGCGTGATGCTCGATGCCCTGGAAGATCACGAACTGCCCGAGTTTCGTTCCGAGGCGTGGCTGTGGCAGGCGCTGGTGCTCGCCGTGCGCGACAATGCCCGCGCTCGCGGCGCGTCGCGTGCTGTGGTGGCACTCGAGGGTGACTTGCCGTCGTCCCTGCTGGCGGCACTTGCCGTTGACGCTCTGGGCCCGCGTAATGTGATTGGCCTTGTGCTGGGGCGCAACCGTATCTTTACGCCGGCTCAGGAAGAGGCCGAGGCTGCCCGCTGTGCCGCCGTCCGCGCGATTGCCGAGCGCCTGCACATTCGCACCGTCGAGCGCGACGCACCGGATGCGGCGCGTGTGCTCGATCGCGACGTGTCGGCGGGCGATGCCGAGCGTCTGCGCTCGCGTGCGCTGGGGCTGATGCTCGAGGATACGGCGCTCGAGCTGGGCGCCATGGCGTTGAGCCCGCTCTCCAAGACCGAGTACGCGCTGGCGGCGCCCGCACTGTCCGGTGGCTACCAGGGCGACTTTGCGCCCTTTGGCGATGTGTACCTGTCGACGCTTGAGTTTGTGGCGCGCGTGCGCAACCGCACGTCTGCCGTGGTGCCCCAAGAGCTCGTGACGCTCAACGCGGTGGAAGATTGTATGGAGCGAGTGCTGGCGCAGGCGCTCTCGACGCTCGACGGTCCGGTCGATATGCTCGACCGCGCGGCACAGCTGCTCGGCGGGCTTGAGCCGGGTGAGGTCGATGGCGCGCTCGAGGCGCACGTGGATCGCAATCGATCTTTCGACGACATCCCGATGGCCGCTGGCAAGCCTGAGGCCTGCTCGCTGCTGCTGATGCTCGTTCGACAGGGTGAGGCTGCCCGTCGCATGTTGCCGACGGCGCCGATCGTTTCGGCCCGTTCGTTTGCCGAGCGCGCTTGGCCGTACATGCTTGCGTGGTCCGATTTGGGGCTCAACGGCAAGGAGCGCATGACGGTTGATTCACTGGCGCGCGCCGAAGTGCGCCGCTTTGCCGATAGCGATACGGGCGATCGCATGCGCGGTGAGATGATGGGTCTGTTGGGTGAGCTGTTGGGTATTTCGCCCGAGCAGATGGAGGAGCTGCGCTCTGAGGACGGTCAGCGTCGTTTGCACGAGGGAATGAAAAAGTTCGAGGGCGAGGTCCAGGACGCCATCGAAAGGATGATGGGCGGCCAGGGCGGACCGCAGGGCGGGCCCCAGGGCACGCCGATGCCACATCCGCCGGTGGATCCCCGTCAGTTTCCTTTTTTCTCGCAGAACTAAACTGGGGATGGGGCAAAGGTTACGCGGTTTTGCCAAACCGCGTAACGAGTCGACGCTACGCGAGCCCCTGCCGGGCCATCTGCCGCTCAAACCGTCGCTTGCGTACAGAAGTACGCGGCGCTCCTCTTTCGCGACACCTTGCCACGGCAGGGACTCGCTCGCTGACTTATGCTCAACCTATGGTTCGACCTTGCTTGCCAGATACGGTCGCTGTTGTGTTATTCTAGAACAGACGTTCGTGAATAGTGCGTGGGGCCTTGCCTTGCGCTGCGCTTGTGACGAGGGGAGGTTGGCTTGGTTATCTTGGGTATCGACCCTGGTTTGGCCCATACGGGGTGGGGGATTATCGAGGAGCGACGTGGCGAGGTTCGCTGTCGTGCCTATGGCTGCATCGAGACCAGTGCTGGAAGTCCGCTCGCGGTGCGCCTGTCGCATATCGCCCGCGACCTCAAGGGCGTTGTCGAACGCTATCGTCCCGATACCGCTGCTATCGAGAGCATCTACTTTGGCGCTAACGTTCGTTCGGCCATCCCCACGGCGCATGCCCGCGGCGCTGCGCTTGTGGCGCTTTCGGAGTGCGCGCTCGAGATTGGCGAATACACGCCCATGCAGATTAAGCAGGCTGTTGTGGGCACCGGCGCCGCAGATAAGCGACAGGTCGCCTACATGGTGCGTACGCTTACGCAGCTCGATCACGACCCGCACCCCGACCATGCCGCCGATGCCCTGGCCTGCGCCATCTGCCACGTTAACCTCAGCCGCACCCGAGCGCTTACCGGCGGCGAGTTCTATCAACAGAGAGGAACCGGATACTGATGATCTCCCAGCTCCACGGAACGCTTGTCGAGGCCACGATGAGCTCTGCTGTCGTCGATGTGTCGGGCGTGGGCTTTGAGCTCGGCATCTCGGGCAGCACTGCGGCCACGTTGCCGACGCCCGGCGGCGAGGTTCGCCTCTACACGCGTATGCAGGTGCGCGAGGACGCCATGACGCTCTTTGGATTTGCCTCCAAGGACGAGCGCACGATGTTCGACCGGCTCGTGTCCGTCTCGGGCGTTGGCCCGCGCTTGGCGCTCGCCGTGCTTTCCACCTATACCGTGGGGCAGCTGTATTCGCTGGTGATGGCCGAGGACGACAAGGGCATGGCCAAGGTACCCGGTGTGGGTAAAAAGACAGCTCAGCGCCTCATCCTGGAGCTCAAGAGTACCTTTGCCAAGGATAAGGGCTTTGTGCCGGTCGACGTGATTCCCGGACAGGTTGCGATGCCCGTGCCCACTGCCGCTCCCTCGGCCATCGATGATGCCCGCGCGGCACTCCTTTCCATGGGCTTTAGCCCGCAGGAGGCCGATGTTGCTCTGAGCGGGTATGATGGGCAGGATATGCGTGTCGAGGATCTGCTCGGCGCGGCGCTTAAGCGACTCGGAATGGATGCGTGATGTGGGAAGCCGATGACTCTCAGGACCTGTGGGCGACGCCCGGCAGCTCGCCGGCGGCATCCATGGCGCATGGCGAGCGCATGGTGGGCTCGGAGCTGACGCCCGAGGACCTCGATGTCGACCGTACCCTGCGCCCCCAGCGTCTGGACGACTACTGCGGTCAGGAGCATATCAAGCAGAGCCTTCGCGTGCTGATCGAGGCGGCGCAGAGCCGTGGCGAGACGCTCGACCACGTGATCTTCTCGGGCCCTCCGGGTCTGGGCAAGACCACGCTGGCTACCGTTATCGCCAACGAGCTGGGCGCTCAGATTAAGACGACGAGTGGCCCGGCCATCGCGCGCACCGGCGACCTGGCGGCCATCCTTACCAACTTACAGCCGGGTGACGTGCTGTTTATCGACGAGATCCACCGCCTCAACCGTTCGGTCGAGGAAGTCCTGTATCCCGCGATGGAGGACTTTGCGCTCGATATCGTGATTGGCAAAGGTCCGGCGGCGCGCTCGATTCGCCTGGATATCCCCAAGTTTACGCTGGTGGCGGCAACGACCCGCTCGGGTATGCTGACCGGCCCGCTGCGCGACCGTTTTGGTATTTCGTATCGCCTGGACTACTACACGGTCGAGGAGCTTGCCCAGATTGTGACGCGCTCGGCAACCATTTTGGGCGTGACAATAGACCATCTGAGCGCGCTCGAGATCGGCTCGCGCTCGCGCGGTACGCCGCGTCTTGCCAACCGCTTGCTCAAGCGCGTGCGCGATTACGCCCAGGTGCGCGGCAACGGTCCTATTGAGCTTGATATCTGCCGTCAGGCGCTCGAGTTCTTTGAGATCGATGAGCTTGGTCTGGACTGGATGGACATTCGCATCTTGGAGACGCTCGCCAAGACGTTCTCCGGCCGTGCCGTGGGCCTGACGACCCTTGCCAGCGCGGTGGGCGAGGACCCGGGTACGCTCGAAGATGTCTACGAACCCTACCTGTTGCAGTGCGGGTTGATGATTCGTACGCCGCAGGGCCGTCAGGCAACCCTGCGCACATTCGAGCATTTGGGTATCGAGCCGACCCTGTAGGAATGGGCTTGTTTTAGCGCATCTGTAGGCTATCGCTGGGCATTGGATAAACATATCGCCGTTCATCGGTTATGGGCGTTTTACTATTGCGCGCCCGTGCTATGCTGAATTGGTCTTTTTCTCATCCGGTAACGAAAGGACCGCCCATGCCTACTGACATCGAAATCGCACGTTCCGTCACGCCGCTGCCTATTACCGAGGTGGCCAAGAACGCCGGCGTCGACGTTAAGCACCTGATTCCGTACGGCTTCGACAAGGCAAAGGTCGACTATTCACTGCTCAACGAGCCGACCGATCACCAGGCCAAGCTTGTCCTCGTGACCGCTATCAATCCCACGCCTGCAGGCGAGGGCAAGACCACCACGACCATCGGTCTGGCCGACGGTCTGCGTCGTCGCGGCGTCAAGAGCGCCGTTGCCCTGCGCGAGCCTTCGCTCGGCCCCGTCTTTGGCGTCAAGGGCGGTGCCGCCGGCGGCGGCTGGGCCCAGGTCATCCCCATGGAGGACATCAACCTGCACTTTACCGGAGACTTCCACGCTATCGGTGCCGCCAACAACCTGCTGGCCGCCATGCTCGACAACCATATTCAGCAGGGCAACCAGCTCGGCATCGATGTTAAGCGCATCACCTGGAAGCGCGTCGTCGACATGAACGACCGTCAACTGCGCCATGTTATCGATGGCATTGGCGGCAAGGCCCAGGGTGTGCCGCGCGAGGACGGCTTCGATATCACCGTTGCCTCCGAGGTCATGGCAATCCTGTGCCTGTCCACGAGCATCAACGACCTCAAAGAGCGCTTGGGCGAGATCGTCGTCGGCTACAGCTATGCCGGCGAGCCCGTCCGCGCCCGCGACCTCAAGGCTCAGGGCGCCATGGCTGCGCTGCTTAAGGACGCGCTCAAGCCCAACCTGGTGCAGACGCTCGAGGGCACGCCCGCGTTTGTCCACGGCGGTCCCTTCGCCAATATCGCCCACGGCTGCAACTCCATCATGGCCACCCGCATGGCCATGCGTTTTGGTGACGTCGCGATTACCGAGGCCGGCTTTGGCGCCGACCTTGGTGCCGAGAAGTTCCTGGACATCAAGTGCCGCATGACGGGCGTTCGCCCCAGTGCTGTCGTGGTCGTCGCCACCGCCCGCGCGCTTAAGTACAACGGCGGTGTCGCCAAGGCCGACCTCAACGACGAGAACCTCGAGGCCCTTAAGGCCGGCATGCCCAACCTGCTGCGCCACGTCGACAACATCCAGAACGTCTATGGTCTTCCCTGCGTGGTCGCCATCAACCGCTTCCCGACGGACACCGAGGCCGAACTTGCGCTCATCGAGTCCGAGTGCCAGAAGCTCGGCGTCAACGTTAAGCTGTCCGAGGTTTGGGCTAAGGGCGGCGAGGGTGCGCTCGACCTGGCCGATGAGGTCATGCGCCTGATTGAGCAGCCGAGCGAGCTCAAGTTTGCCTACGAGGACGGTGCCGATGTGGCCGACGCCCTGGAGGCCGTTGCCACCAAGGTCTACCGCGCCGATGGCGTCGACTTTACGCCGGCTGCCAAGCGCCAGCTCGCCGAGCTGCGCGAGAACGGCTTTGGTAACCTGCCGGTGTGCGTCGCCAAGACCCAGTACAGCTTCAGCGATAACGCCAAGGCTCTGGGCGCGCCCGAGGGCTTCCGCATCACCGTGCGCGAGCTCAAGGTTTCCGCCGGTGCCCACTTTGTGGTCGCGCTGACCGGCAGCGTTCTGACCATGCCGGGCCTACCCAAGGTTCCCGCGGCCGAGAACATCGACGTCGACAACGACGGCAACATCACCGGTCTGTTCTAAGCCTGTTGCTCATAGCCGCTAGCCCGCCCCGCCGTGCTCCTAAAGCCCGGCGGGGCTTTTTTGATCCTTAGGCCCGCACACGTCTTGTAGATACCGACGGGCTTAGCCTGTCATAGGCTTGTACGCGGGTAGAATGCATGGATAACTTGATGCTTACGGGCGACGGAAAGGAATCGTTGCATGGACCAGGATAAGACGACCGTGATGGGCGGATATGGCTCCGCACAGGCCGGCGGTAGCGCCGACACGACCCGTATCGTGCCGAATCCCGGCTACGCTGCCCCCGATACGACGCAGGTGCCGGCCGATCCCACGCGCGTTGTGAATTACGGAAACGCGGCGCAGGACCCGCATGGTGTCTCATCGCAGAACCCCTACGGCAACGCGGCGGTAGACCCTTATGATGACCTGTTGCAAAATCCCATTCCACAACCTCAGCAGACGACATATATGCCGCGCACGGCACAGCCGCGCTACGAGTCGCACGACCGATACGCGCGCGAGCCGTATCGTGAGTATCCCAAGTCCATCCCCCAGTATGGCGAGGACGAGGAGAAGAAGCCTTCGCGTTCGTCGAGCGTGATTAAGAAGATCCTCATCGTGCTGGCGATCTTCTTTGCCTTGTCGGTTGTGT
The DNA here is from genome assembly GCF_052121415.1 of Collinsella sp. LCP19S3_D5. NCBI lineage: Bacteria > Bacillati > Actinomycetota > Coriobacteriia > Coriobacteriales > Coriobacteriaceae > Collinsella > Collinsella sp. LCP19S3_D5. The sequence continues at coordinate 23,213 of NZ_JBQKEH010000008.1, read as the reverse complement.
TTGCCATCGTGTCGGGCATGCTCAACAAGCGGGGCGCCACGACTGATACCACGGCCGAGCAGACCGAGACTGCCCAGTCCGGCACCGTCGACCTGAGCGATATCCCGGGGCAATATTGGTCTAACGCCAAAAAGATTCTCAAGTCGCGCGGGGCCGATCTTTCGAATGCCGTGATTCTGACCGACGACGGCTCGACGCCCGTCGTCGATGCCAACTGGGTCGTCACATCTGCCTACTACAACGCTGACGGCAACCTTGAGGTCCAGCTTACGCGCAAGGACGGCTCGTCGGGCAATGCGTCCGGCGACCAGGGCACCACGGACAGCTCGAGCTCTAACACGCTGGAGGACCTGAGCAACAAGGCACAGGAGCTTGGGGATAAGGCGCAAGAGCTGGGCGACACAGCCCAGAACCTCGGTGATACTGCTCAGAATCTGGGTGATATGGCAACGAACGCCTGGGATGCCCTGCAAAATGGCATTTCGGGCGCGCAGGGAAACTAGCGGCCGAGCGGCTAGAGCCTTAGCGGTGCAAACAAAAACGGGACGTAGGATCGCGTGACCGGGCGCATATGCGCGTTGGTCGGCGGTCCTGCGTCCCGTTTTGCTGTCGATTACAGCTGTTCGGCCGGACGGTCGGGCGAGCTAAAGCCCGAGTCAAACGTGACAACGCATGATGCATCGGGCCTGCGCTCGTGCACGATATGCGTTACGCGCTCCAACAGCTCGTCGTCGGAGATGCGAAAGCCGTCGGGACGCACCAGGTCAAACGAAACGAACCCGTCGTGTTCGTGCAGGTCGTGGATGGAGAGCGCGGGATCGATTTGCATGACGCCACGCTTGACCCAGCCGCGCAGGTCGTCGCCGGTGGTGGCGATGGGGTCGCAGTGCAGCGTGATGTCGATGCCCATCTGGCGTTTGATGTCGTGTTCGATGGCGTCCAGGATCTCGTGGTGCTCAAAGGCATCGCCCTCGCCGGGCATTTCTACGTGTGCGCTGGCAAACTGACGGCCGGGGCCGTAGTCGTGCACCATGAGGTCGTGTGTGCCCAAGACCTGGGGGTACGACATGATCCTGTCGCGGATTTCCTGGACGAGCTTGGGGTCGGGCGCTTGTCCCAACAGCGGGCTGATGGCGTCGCGCACCAGGCCCATGCCGCTGATGCAAATGAAGATGCCCACACCCAGGCCTGCCCAGCCATCGAGGTCAAAGCCGGTCGTCTGCGAAATAAGCGCCGCCGCCAAGACCGAGCCCGAGGTGATAACGTCGTTTTTGGAGTCCTGCGCTGTGGCGATGAGCGTCTCCGAGTCGATGCGGTCGCCCAGCGCGCGGTTGAATGCGGCCATCCATAATTTGACGAGCATGGATAAGACGAGGGCTGCTAGGGAGACCAGCGTGTAGGCGGTGGGGGAGGGCTTGATGATCTTGGAGATCGATTCGAGCACCAGGTTGATGCCGACGGCACAAACGAGGACGGCGACAAACAAGCCGGCGAGGTATTCGTAACGGCCGTGGCCATAGGGGTGGCCTTCGTCTGCCGGGCGGCTGGCAAGGCGGAACCCGAGCAAGCTCACAATGTTGCTCGAGGCGTCGGAGAGGTTGTTAAAGGCGTCGGCGACAAGCGAGACAGAGCCGGCGAGCAGACCCGCGATGCCCTTGGCCAGGCACAAGGTAATGTTGAGGCCAATGCAAATGAGGCTTGCGGCAAAGCCCGCGTTGGTGCGACAAGATGCATCGACCGGCTCGCCCTCGCTGCCAGGAACAAGTGTATGTACCAGCCGATTTACAAATAGCATGGCGTACCTCCTCGCATCCTCGTTTAAGGGGATAGTGTAGCTCGCATGGGCGCGCCGTGCGCCGATGCTCAGAAAATGCAGTAATGGTCTGCGGGAGCTAACGAGCGGGGCTTTTTGTCCGACCGGGTGCTCCATTTTGGGCCACATGGGTATGGGCATGTGCCTGCCTGCTCGACATACTTAATGTCGACAGCCCCTGCGTAAAGGAGGACGTATCCATGGACGAGATGTTTGCCATTAAATGCCAAAACTGCGGCGGCCCCATGTACTCGCACCAGGCTAAACGCAGCTTTGAGTGCGCCTATTGCGGCACGGTCGTTCCGTGGCAGGCCGATGCGGGGGAGCCCAAGAGCGCCCTGGGCATTCGCCATGCGCCGCTGACGGTTGTCGATGGGCTGCTTAAGCTCACCCATGTGTCGCAGCTCGAGCGCCCGGTGGACCCCGACTGGTATTTCTTTAATACGCACTGGCGCAACCAGTCGGTTCTGGAGCATCTACTGTGGGAGGACCGCGGCACGGCGCAGGAGTTCCAGGAGGCCACGCACGTGAGCATCCCGTGCCCCTTCTGTGGCGCATCCTTTGAAGGCGAGTCGACCCAGCGCGTGTTTGAGTGCCCGTCCTGCGGCAATAAGATCGGCGTTGCAGACCTACTCAAGCCCGGTACCTTTAGCAAGCGCCTGACCATGGGCGTTGGCGCGGAGTATGTACCCGAGCAGGGTATTCCATGCGAAATCTCGCCGCAGCAGGCACGTGCCAACGCGCTGCAGCTGGTGCACCAGTATGCGGAAGCCTTTGCCGGTCACGATGTAGAAGACGCGATCCAAAACGATATGATGCTCTTCTACTTTCCCATGGCGCTCGCGGATTTGCGCATGATGGCGTCCTTCCCGGGCAAGGGGCTGAGCAAGGAGACCTTGGTGTACTACGAGGTGCTCGACTGGGCATATCCGCGGGCAAACTACCTGGACGTTCGTCTTATGGGCATTTTGGAGCCGTGGGACTTTGCCAAGGTGGGGCCGTTCGATCCCGCCATGCAGGAAGGCGACTTCCGCGTCGTTTCCGTCGATGCATCTACCAAGGACCAGGTGGTCATTGATAAGCTGGCGCTCGACGTTGCCGGCAACGATGCCGAGGCGGTGCTGGGGCTCAATAAAAAGAGTATCCGCACGTGGGCGCGCAAGGCCCGCAAGCACAAGGATGGTCTGGTGATGGTGCCGGTCTACTTTGTCGATCGTCCGGCGACGGACAGCCGCGAAGGCGAGCAGGTGCGCATTGCCGTAAACGGCCAGACGGGCCGCGCGGCCGCGGTGGTGTTTAGCGACAAGCGCGAGACGCATGTGGTGGCACCGCTCAACCCGAGCCTGCATCTATCGAACGAAAGTACCGTGCACGCCACACCCATCGAGGTCAAATACGTTAAATCGCCGTTTCTGTACCAGATCGTGCGCCGTGGAGGCGGCGGGCAACCGCGTCAGGTGGCAGCGGTGGCCGAGGGCTCCTACCGAGAGGAAAAGCCCAAACGCCGCGGTTTTCTGGGTGCGCTATTTGGGAAGTAGGGGAGTAGTACCGGTTGTTGCTGTAACTTGAAGGTTAGGGCTACGGGGCGGCTCGCAGGGGTGCGGGCCGCCCCGTTTTTGTGTTGCGGGGAAGTGCTGGGCACTTCATTAAAAGTCTTCGATTGGAACGTTAACGTTGAGCAATATCATGCTTGCCGATGTCTTCTAAAATTGTCTGCCCGTTGTGGCGGCATCAAAAATAGAGGGGCTCTGAAACTGCTCTAGTAGACCGCTCCGGGCTCAGGCTTGAGCTTGGATGGCTTGCCGGTTTTCAGACACTTCTCTATCTCGGCGATAGGGTCGCGCATGCAGTAGGCGTGGCATCTCTCATGGAAGGTCTGCTCGTACTCACGCATGAGGCGGTCCAGCTTCTCGCTGCCCTCCTTGCTGAGGTAGATATACATATCAGCTCCTTCTCAACTGGTTCGGAATATCATTGTTATGGAGTGGTATCAACCAAGCTCGTTCGGGTTGATTCTTCGTTTCCACCCGTTTTGGAGCAGCGTTGATTTGGTTGGTAATCAACCGGCGATATGTGGCGGGTGCGGTTGGAACTATGGACTAAAGCCAGACTTCAGGGTCCTGTTTCATGAGTGTCGGGGTCCCCGTTTTAAGAGACTCCTCGAGTTTCGCGTAGACTTCGTCGACACTGCCGAACCATGTCGGTTCATAGCCGAAGCGTTCCTCGAACTGGCTCGCGAGCTCGTCGACCTGTTCCCATTTGTGCGTTTCGATAGCCATCGCAGCCCCCTTCAATCATCTCATCGTTTTGGAGTGGTGCCAATATTCTTAGCCATTGACGGTCCTGACGCCGTGCTCGAGTTCCCAGTCGATACTGCGCTTCCATGCCTCCTTCCACGTTTTCGGCGGGTTTTCTCGCTCTTCCTCGAGCAGGGCCTCGAGAGCCTCATCCGGAACGTTAGAGAGTCTATCCGGTCGGTCATCGACTCCAAAGGAGTCATAATCTATAGCTTTTCCCATATGATGCCATGGCTCCTTTTGTGTTCGTGCGCGGCAGCGATAACGGCGACGCATCATCCTGTTTCCTTTTTATCGAGGCCTTTTTTAGGATGATGACCGTTCGGTAATCAAGCTTCGCTGTTGAGAAATGATCGTATTGCGGCAATGTAGTGCGGAAGAGCTTCGTCGAAGCGGCGTCCTCTAGTCAGAGGATTTTGTTGCCGCGACTCATGGCTGATTTGCGTCCTCGATTATCTCGCGCAGCCTCGGCATGTACTCGTCCGTGATGCTCTTGAAATCGAGGCTCAATTTGAAGTTGAGCGTTCCCAGTTTTGGAGTCGGAAGGGCGTCGAGCCTTTCGCACATCTCGTCGAACAGCGCGTTGTATTCATCGGCTTGCTCCTGGGTGACGTCATATTCTCTTCCTTGAATAATTAGCGTAGCCATTTATCACTACCCATTCTGCGATGCGCGGTCTAAAACAGACAGCTCTCAATCAGATCCTTCCCTCGTAGGGTGTCGACCCACTCCTGTGGAATTGCGTCCATGCCGTAGGCCGTGCCGGCGAGGGCGCCTGCGACGGCTGCGGTGGTGTCGGTGTCGTCGCCCAGGTTGACGGCGGCAAGCACGCGGTCTTCGTAGCTGCTGGTGTTGACGAAGCACCAGGTAGTTGCCTTAAGCGTGTCGCGCACAAAGCCGCCGGATCTGATTTCGTGCTCGGGTGCGCTTTTCAGCTGCAGCGCCCACGAGGGGAGTGCGCCGCTCAGCACGTCTCTCATCAGCTCAACAAATATGATGCATGACTCAGTTGACGTTCTGTGAGCGTGCGTTATTGCAGAGACCTCACGGATCTCTTCACCTGTCGCATCGGTGAACGCCAGGGGCGCGATGCGCATGAGCGATCCGTTGCCGTTGTCGCGCTCGCCGGAGCCTCCTTTGCCGGTGCGCAGGGCTCGAGCGGTCGTGCCGCCGTAATCGAAAACACCGTCAATCGTATACTCGCCACGGGCAATCCAGCCTACGAACTTGTCGCGCATGTCCGCGGTGTCGATATGCCCGAGCTCCCTAATCGAGTCACAGGTAGCAAGCGTCATAGATGTGTCGTCGCTCCAGGTGCCGGCGGGTTGCCCATGCGTGCCATAGCCAATCATGTCGGCGCATTTGAACGTGCCGCGGGGCCTGAACTCGTAGGGAACGCCCAGCGCGTCGCCGACGGCAAGCCCATAGATGCAGTCGCGCAGTGTTGGTTTCGGTCTGTCTGTCATGGAAAACTCCTCTTACACTTCGGATTGGAGATGCGCGGCAATCAGCGGCAATATGTCCAGCTCGATTCGCGACGCAGCGCTTCGCGAATCGAGAGAACACAATGGTCAATATGTCAAAATGGTATGCATAGACGTCTCTTTACACGGCAACAGGCATTTCTTTTGGGCGTCCTGCCTTTGGGGTGTCGGCGAGTCGTGCCTCGATGGAAGCTTTGGACACCATGCGCTTGGTGCCATCCTTCCAAGAATCCAACAGCCCAGCATTTATCAGTTGCGATACCCGTGCTGAGCTAACACCGAGCATACGCGCGGCATCCGCTGCGGTGACGGCGGGGATGTCGCCGAGTTCGCGACTGACGGCCACGGCGATAATCTTGCCACCGTGCTGCGGCTCGTGGCCAAAGTCCGGCGCAGGCAGGTCGACGCCGCCCATTAGGTGGTCATCGACCATGCATGCGAGAAAATCAGCGGCGCTTTCGACAGCGTCGTTTAGGTCGGATCCGAACGTTCCACCTCCGCCCAGCGAGCCACATGGCACAGCGTCGACAACGCCGTCCGAATCAAAGAACTCGAATTCCCATATGTAAACCATGTAAGACCTCCTCTGATGCTGGCGATTTGAGGAACATCCTAAGAGCCCACCAACCGCATCGAACACCTTTATTGCCTCTAGTTTAAGGCCTCATGCGGACACGATTTTGGTGCTCTGCGCGCGACCGCGAAAAGGGTTTGCGGTGGTTAAAATGTGGCCATAGAGATGTTTTTATCGAACTCCATAGGGGTGGCGCGCGTGGATAACAACACGTGCTGTTTCACGATAAGGGTGCCGGCGTTTTCAAGGGAATAAGCATCTATCCCAATCGTATCGAGGCGGTCGTGAAGAACAACTTCCTCGGTACCCATACCAAGATCGTCTACCTCAAGGACATTACGGGCGTTAACAAAATCAAAGGCCGCGGCGTTTTCCTGCGCAACAGGCTGTTGACCGCCTGCACCTTCAGCCTCAGCGGCCACGCGAAGGCACAGGAATTCGTCAACGTGCTCAATATGGTGATGTGACCGGGCGCTTTCGAACACAAAAAACCGGGATGCAAGGAGTCACACCTTGCATCCCGGCTGAGCTAAAACGGCGCTGCTGCATGCCGTTGGAGCTTTAGCGCTTGATCTCGATATCGTCGAGCTTGACGTCCATGGCCTCGGTCTTGGCCTTGGCGATGTCATCGGCAAACTCCAGGGACTTCATCATGGTCTCGACGGCGTCCTTGTGCTCTTCTACGTTGTCGATGCGCACATACACGCTACCACCGTCAACGTCGGTGAAGTACTCGGTCGTCACACCGCCCGAGTGCGTAAAGTAGGCGCTGCGCCAGGTCTTGCCGTTGTACTTAACGGGGTCGCTCTCGGTCCATCCGGAGTTGGCCTTCCACTTTGCCTCGTAGTCGAACAGCTCGTCGGCGTTCTTGTCAGAGTCGAAGACAGGGATGAAGCGATCGCTGGCGTGCTCGCTCTCGGTGAACTTAAACTGGGCCCTATCGGCGGTGTCGCCAGCGACGTCGGTGATCTCGACGCCCTCGGGGACCTCGACCTTAAACCAGATGAAGTCGGTCCTCATATCCACGGCTGGTTTTTCTGCTCCGCCGCCACCGCCACTGCCGGTAGCGCCACCGCTTCCGCCGCAACCCACCAGGGCAACTGCAGCAAAGAGACTGATGCAGAGGGTGAGAATCGCAAAGGCCTTCTTTTTCATGGTCGTGTCCTCCTCGATCTGTAATCGCCCATGGATTACCTGTCTTTACTGTACGCGCGAGTGACTCGTGAGGGTGGGCCATGTGTCCCATTCTGAGGGCCGGATTTGCGCCGTTAAGTGGCATATGTCCGGGCGCAAAAGAGGGGAGGGCCGGTGCTGCCATCCTTCTACTGGTCCCATGTTTGGCGCGGTGGGGCGGAGTGTAGCCGGGGGCTGCGATTCTTGACGATGGACGCATCCGGGTGGTCATCGTGGGTGCCTCGCCACAGCTTTTTGTGCAAAAAGGGGTCCGCACCTTTTGCGGTGCGGACCCCTTTGCGTTGCAACAAGTTGCTGCGGCGTGTTTCGAAGTTGAAATTACTTGCGAATCTTAGACACGACAGCGCTGGCGACAAAGCAGGCGATTGCCATGATGCCCATAGCAGCGACGATGTTGGCTGAGGCGTCACCCGTGTTGGGCAGATCCTGCTTGTTTGCCTTGGTCTTATTTGCAGGCTTGCCGGCAGGCTTGTTGTCGGAAGGCTTGGGCGCGGGCTCGTCCTTCTTCCACTGGGCGTAGAGCGTTACCGGGGCTTCGAGCACAATATCGGCGCCAGCTTCGTAGCTCGTGCCGGAGCCGTCCGCGGCCGTGTTCCAGCCTGCGAAGGAATAGCCCTTGCGTGCCGGCTTATCGGCCGTGACCTTAGTCTTGGCAATGTACTCGACTTTAGCGAAATCGCCGGTCTGCTTGTCCTCGGAACCGTTCAGGTCGTAGGAGAGATCGTAGGCCTTCTCCTCGAACTCAGGCTTGGTGAAGCCGCAGTACTTGCACTTAGGGGTTCCCGTGCGAGTCCAAGTACCGGCATTGTCAGAGGCCCACTTGGTGTAGGTGACATCGTAGAACTGCTCGTGCTCGCCGTCGGTGTAGTCGTGGGTGAGCATCTTGCCGCCGGACCAAACGAGCTTGCCGTCGATGGTTACATCGGTTCGGCCGGAATTCTGACTCTTTTCGCCGTACTGCTCGCCGCCAAAGCCAAACACCTTAGAGCACGTGACCGGGTCAGTCGCAAGGCCCTCGACAGTGGTTTTGCCCGTGATGTTGACCTTGTACTTGTAATCGCCCATGTTCTTATCGTTGATCTTAAGAGCGGTTTTGTCGGGCGAGGTCGAATTGAACGTGCAGTTGTTCACGTTGACGGTGATGTCGTTCTTTCCTGCGCCAAAATCGGTGTAGACGTTGATAGCCTTGCCGGCACAATTGAAGGTGCAGCCATCGAACGTCATGAACGGCGAGCTGTATGTCCAGATGGCGTAGTCGACCTTCTCCTTCGGAGCGTTGAACGTGGTGTTTTTGAACTCAGCGGCCTGATAGCCCCAGTAGAACGTCTTGCCGTTGATGACGCAACCATCGACAACGGTCTTGTTCGCATAGCTGAAACCAAGGTAGTCGGCACTGCCGGAGCGCAGCGTCATGTTCTTAAACGTAACGGTACCAGCACCCTTTAAGGAGTAGTCGCAGTTATACTCGGTGCCGAAATTCGCAGGATTGGGCACAAGCGCGCCGATGTTCCAAGCGGTCTTGTCGGTGCCCAGGCCCTCAAACGTGAGGTCCTTGCCCTGGGTTGTGCCCTTGGAGTCCACTCCGTACAGGGTGTAGTTGCCCTCGCCGAGCAAGATGGTGTCGCCGCTCTGCGCTGCGGCGGTAGCGGTCTTAAGATCATTGTAGATCACACCGGTGGGTTTATCGTCGTGTTCAATGGTGATCGATCCGGTAGTAATCGTGCCGGGGGCACCGTCTGCGAAAGCAGGCGATGCTACGCCCATCGTGACGAGCGCAACGGCAAACAGCGCTGCGACCGCACGAGAGGCCGTTTTCAAAAACGACTTCATGCTGAGACTCCTTCGACTCTAATAGAACTAAAATCAGCGTTAATATTATAGAACTTCTGACATTTTACTAAACCACTATTTCGCGCCTTTATCGGTACGCCAATCTTTCTCGCACTTCTTGCATATTTATTCCGCATACCTGCGTCTTTGTTGCATCGGATTGTGCAACAAAGACGCATTCGTTTTGCCGGTGTGGTTTGCGCGATGGCACTTGGCGTGTCTATGGCTCAATGGGCTGGGCGCAAGACTGACCTTGATAGGGGTCGCGATTGATTGCTTGGCGATAAGCGCAGCGATGTTGCGCCTATCGCCCGCCATAGAAAAGTGCGATAACTGGGCGCACTGACGCGAATGCTCTTATGGGCTAGACTAGGCACCACGAAATACACGATGCGTTCGGGCGGCGCCGACTGTCCGATTAGCTTGGCAAGCATTGAGGGTGCATGCACATGAGCCAAGAGATGATGGATAAGACCTGCCGAGGGTTTGCCGAGGCGCTTGCCGCGCGCGAGCCGGTTCCCGGCGGTGGCAGCGCGAGCGCCTTTGTGGGCGCGCTGGGCGCCTCGCTGTGCGGAATGGTCGCTCGTTATGGGTCGACCAATCCCGCGCTTGCCGATCGAGCGGACGATTTGACGCACGCGTTTGCCCAGGCGGATGAGTTGGCACAGGAACTTGTGGACCTGGTCGCCGAGGATGTTCGGGCCTACGGGCAGGTGTCTGCGGCGTACGGTATTTCGCGCGAGGATCCGGCTCGACCGGCTGCGATTCAGGATGCGCTGCACGTGGCGGCTATGCCACCGTATCGCATTATGGATGCCTGCGGGCGCGCGCTGGCGCTGCTCGAGGACATGGCGGATAAGGGGTCGCGCCAGCTGCTGTCCGACGTGGCTTGTGGCGCCGTGTTCTGCCGCGCCGCCATGCAGGGCGCGAGTCTGACGCTCTTTGCCAATACCACGTCTATGAAAGACCGGGCGCGCGCCGAGGAGCTCGAGGCGGCGTGCGATGAGCTGCTCGATACGTGGCTGCCGCGTGCCGATGCGCTGGCGCGCCGTGCCGCCGACGCAGCCAGGAAGAGGGGATAGCCATGGCAGAGCTGCTGAAAGGCGCTCCCGTTGCCCGTACTTTGACCGAGGAACTTGCCGCTCGCTGCGTTGCTTTGCGCGAACGCGGCGTTGTGCCGACGCTGGCCATCGTTCGTGTGGGCGAGCGCGAGGACGATCTATCGTACGAGCGCGGCGCCCTCAAGCGCTGCGAGAAGGTTGGCATCGAGGCTCGCCGCGTTTTGCTTCCTGCCGATGCTTCGCAGGATGAGCTGCTGGCGGCTATTAAGGACATCAATGCCGACCCCGCCGTTCATGGCTGCCTAGTGTTTCGCCCGCTGCCCGCTGGGCTTGACGAGGATGCGGTTGCCGCGGCACTCGATCCCGCCAAGGATGTCGACTCCATGACGCCGGCCTCGCTACTTACCACGCTTTCGGGGCGAGGCGAGGGCTTTGCTCCTTGCACGGCTGAGGCCGTGTTGGCGTTGCTGGACCATTACGGTGTTGAGCTGGATGGAGCCAAAGTCGCGGTCGTCGGTCGGTCTCTGGTGATTGGCCGTCCCGTTGCCGCCATGCTTACGGCTCGCAATGCCACGGTGACGACGTGCCATACGCATACGCGCGACCTTGCTGCCGAGTGTCGTGCGGCTGATGTTGTGGTTGCGGCCGTTGGGCGCGCGCACACGATTGGCGCGGATGCGGTTCGCGAGGGCCAGACGATCATCGATGTGGGCATTAACTGGGACGAGGCCGCCGGCAAGCTGGTCGGCGACGTCGATTTTGATGCTGCGGAGCCAATCGTTAACGCCATCACACCCGTGCCGGGCGGCGTGGGGGCTGTGACTACCGCGATTCTCGCCAAACACGTGATCGAAGCGGCCGAGCGCACATCGAAATAGGCTTTTGACCACGGGGGCTGCCGAGGCTGTGGTTTCGCCCTTTTTGCACCGAAGCGATACACTGTTGCCGTTTGATTTCTTCGCTCAAGGAGGATGCGCATGCCGTGCACAACGATTTTGGTCGGTAAGAACGCGAGCTACGACGGGTCGACGCTGGTTGCCCGCAACGAGGACTCGTCCAATGGGGTGTTTGAGCCCAAGCGCATGCGCGTAGTGCATCCCGACGAGCAGCCGCGTGTCTACACGAGTGTCCTGAGCCACCTGACCGTTGAGCTGCCCGACAATCCCATGCGTTACACAAGCGTCCCCGACGTTGTCCCGGGTCATGGCATTTGGGCCGAGGCCGGTTTCAACGAGCTCAATGTTGGCATGTCCGCAACCGAGACGCTCACCACCAACGAGCGCGTCCGCGGCGCCGATCCGCTCGTGGATTTCGTGCCCGCCAAGGGTAACGAGGGCGAGGACGGCTATGCGCCGGCGCAGCCCGGCGGTCTGGGCGAGGAGGATATGGTGACCCTGGTGCTGCCATACGCCAAATCCGCCCGCGACGGTGTGCGCATTCTGGGCGACCTGCTCGAGCGCTACGGCACCTACGAGAACAACGGCATCGCCTTTAGTGACGTTGACGAGATCTGGTGGCTCGAGACCGTCGGCGGCCACCACTGGATCGCCAAGCGCGTACCCGACGACGCCTATGTGACCATGCCCAACCAGCTGGGTATCGATAGCTTTGACCTGGACGACGCCGAGGGTGCGCAGGTCGACCACATGTGCTCGGCCGACCTACGCACCTGGATGGCTGAGTGGCATCTGGACCTGACGTTGGGTGTCGAGGGCGACGGTCCGGCGACGGTCTTTAACCCGCGCGAGGCCTTTGGCTCGCACAGCGACAGCGATCACGTCTACAACACGCCGCGCGCCTGGTACATGCAGCGCTGCCTCAACCCCAGCGATGTGTGGGACGGTCCCGACGCCGACTACACGCCCGAGAGCGACGACATTCCCTGGAGTCGCGTGCCCGAGCGCAAGGTGACCCTCGAGGACATCAAGTACGTGCTTTCGAGCCACTACCAGGGCACGGAGTACGACTGCTACGGCAGCAAGGGTACGCCCGCCACGCGCGGCGCCTATCGTCCCATCGGCATCAACCGCAACAGCCAGCTTGCCGTGCTGCAGCTGCGCCCCTATGCACAGCCGGCGTATCGCGCCGTGCAGTGGATGGCGTTTGGCTCCAACTCGTTTAACGCGCTCGTGCCGCTGTACGCCAACGTCGAGACCATGCCCGAGTACTATGCCGACACGCAGGCTCGCGTGACGTCCGAGAATTTCTATTGGGCAAATCGCCTGATTGGCGCCTTGGCCGATGTCCGCTTCCATGAGTGCGGTCGCGCGGTCGAGGATTATCAGGAGAAGGTCGGCGGCATGGGCCACAAGCAGATTCACGACGTTGACGCCGTTGTCGCCGTACTGCCCGAGGCCGAGGTGTCTGCCGAGCTCGCCCGCGCCAACGAGGCCTTTGCCGAGCTCGTGCGCGTGGAGACCGATGCCCTGTTGGGCAAGGTGCTCTACACCACGAGCTGTGCCATGAAGAATTCTTTCGCGATGAACGATAACATTAGGTAAAGATAACCTTGCAACGAGCGAGCGGGGCAAACGCCGTCAAAGGCTTTGCCTCGCTCGATTTCTATCCCGGTGACAAACGATTTTGTGTCGTTTGCCCAATCTTGGGTACAAGTAGGCCAATGAAGTTGTTCACGATTGGAGCCAACCATGGTTATGAAATTCGATCAGCTTGTTAACGGTGCCATCAACGTGGGCTTCGGCGCCGCCGCCGTTGCCGTCGAGGGCGGCAAGAAGGTCCTCGACGACCTCAATGCCAAGGGCGAGCAGGTGCGCAAGGACGCCGGCACCCCCGATATCGCCCGCAGCGTGTCCGACATGTTCGAGCAGGCCGGCGGTACCATCTCCGACCTGACCGAGCGCCTGGGCATGCAGGGCGAGACCGCGGCCCAGCGCGTGCTCGACGAGCTCATCCTCGCCCGCGTGCGCGTCATGACCGCCCCCGAGCGCACGGCCTTTTTGGCCCATGTGCGCGACATCGTCGATTCGGTCGAGGACAACGTGACCTCGGTGCCCGTCGAGTCCGTTGAGCCCGACGATGCAGAGGACGCCGAAGAGGCCGAGTAGCAGCGCAGATGGCAGATTCCACCACCGATTACAACAATCAAGATCCCTTGGGTGACGAGGCGGCGGTTGTCGACGAGGTCGAGGCCGCCGTCTCGGGCGCTCGCAAGAAGCCGCGCGCTGTCGATATGGTCCCTGAGGAGCCCGACGCGATGGCGCCGGACGAGGAATACCAGCTCACGCCGGCAGGTCGTCGTGAGCGCATTGGGCAGATCGTTCGCCTGATCAAAAAGTACCGCGTATGGGACAACCTCACGCCGGTGCGCCTGCGTCGTCTGCTCGAAGAGCTCGGCCCCATGTTCGTTAAGATGGGGCAGATTCTGGCCAACCGCTCCGAGATTTTGCCGCAGCGGTTTTGCGACGAGCTGCGCCGTCTGCGCTCCGACGTAGAGCCGGTGCCGTATGAGGTAGTGCTCCGCTGTTTGGAAGAGGAATATGGCCAGCGCCTGGGGCAGATGTTCGACGCGATCGACCCCAATCCGCTCGGTAGCGCGTCGCTCGCGCAGGTGCACCGCGCCCGTCTGGTGACCGGCGAGGACGTGGCCGTTAAGGTGCAGCGCCCCGGTGCGCAGCAGGTGATGGCTCAGGACATCGACATTATTCGCTCGGTGGTACGCATCGTTTCCAAGTTCGTCAACACCGACCAGTTTGTGGACCTGCATGGTGTGGTCGAAGAGTTGTGGACCTCGTTTCGCGAGGAGACCAACTTTTTGGCCGAGGCCAAAAACCTCAACGATTTCTATGACTTCCACAAAAGCGTGCATGGCGTCTCGTGTCCCAAATCCTACTTGGACCTTTGCACCGAACACGTCGTAGTCATGGACTACATTGACGGCATCTCCATTGCCGACCCCAAACGCCTTGAGGCCGAGGGTTATGACTTTGAAAAGATTGGCGCCGCGATCGTCGAGGACTACTCGACGCAGGTGCTCGATGATGGCTTTTTCCATGCAGACCCGCATGCGGGAAACATCATCCTCAAAGACGGGATCGTCTACTTTATCGACCTGGGCATGGTCGGGCGCATGTCGAGTCACGACCGCGGTATCGTCAAGGACATGATTTTCGCCGTGGCCGAAGGTGACGTTCCCAAGCTCAAGGATTCGCTTATGCGCTTTGCCGTGACGCGCGGCGATTCTGCCGAGCTCGACCATTCGGCCTTTTTGTCCGACTTGGACTTTATCGTCGCCGACTTTGCAGGGCTCGATCTTAAGGACCTGGATATCGGCGAGTTTTTGACCTCGCTGTTAAATCTGGCGCGCAAAAACGACGTTGAGCTGCCGAGCGTGGTGACGATGTTCGCCCGTGGCATGGTGACACTCGAGGGTCTGCTGACCGAGTATATGCCCGACGTCAACATGATCCAGATCATCCAGACGCACATCAAAAACGAGAAGAGCACCTATGCGCGCGTCCGCGAAATGGGGCACGATCTTGCCGCGAGCAGCTATCGCGCGGCAAAAGGCTCGCTCGAGGCGGCCGAGTATCTGGGCTTGGCGTCGCGCATGCTCACGCGCGGCCAGCTTAAGGTGAACACGCAGATCATGAGCAGCGATAAGGCGCTGCGACAGCTGGGTGGAATTGTCGACCGCATGTCGATGGCAATTGTGATCGCCGGCCTGTTTATCGGCTCGTCGGTGGTGTACTACGCGCGCATCGAGCCGGTTGTGTTCGGTATCCCGGTCATTGGCTTTATGGGCTACGTGAGTGCGCTGGTGCTGGCGCTGATGCTGGGCCGCGAGATCTGGCGCAACAGTCACGGCGGCAAGCGGTAGAGGCTGCGACCGTCACCGCATTCTCCTATCGCAAACAATAGCTTTTACCTTGGGCTTCGCCTGCGTGCGGGGCCCTTTTGCGTGCTACCATATTGACAGTAATAATCGATGGCCTAGATGGTGGTGCGGAGACGCACGAATGCGCGGTTTTCCTGCGCGTTTGGGAGAATCGGGGTGCAAGTCCCCGGCTGTACCAGTAACCGTAATTCCTCTTGGCCCGGGATGGTCGCGTCGCAGATCGGACGGCGTGCCCGGGCCGGTAAGGTTAAGTCGGATCGCCTCCCATCTTGTACGCGGCCGCGGCGCATGCCGCCGGTACGCGTTGGGCTCTGGAGGGAAGGGGGGACCCCGATGGGGGTACTCGAGCGCAATGTGCGCGATGACGTGGGGCAGCCGCTGGGCAATGCTCCAAGTGCAGACAGTAGGAGACAAATGGATATGTTTGAGGACGAGTGCCAGCGCGCCTCGTGGCGTCGTCATGGAGCGATTGCCCGCGGCATGGCCAAGCGCGGTCTGGTGGCGTTCCTGGCTTTTGCCATGGCTTTTGGTACCACACCGGCGCAACTTTGGGCCGAGGGCGCCGAGGGCATTGCCGAGTCTGTGGCTCAGGCTGCGACGGGCGGCGAGGGCGCGGCGGCCGAAGGCGGCGCGAACAGCGCGGCGGCGAACGCTGCTGCCGATGGCGCCGACGCTGATCAGGGTGCAACTGCGAGTGCCGCGAATGGCGATGACACCGCTGCAGACAACGCGACTGAGTCCGAGAGCTCTCCCGCGGTGCCTGCTGCTTCGGATCAGAAGAACGCCGTTGCCGCTGCGTCCGCCACGACGCTTTCCAGCGAGGCCAAGGTCTTCATCCAGGATTCCAAGGATGAGGGCAACTCGTATTCCACGAAGTCGGGCGCGCTCAGCGCGGGCGATACGCTCTGGGCAAATATGTACGATGAGGTCGAGGACGACTGGTACGGCACTTCGACTGAGTCCGTTGCCAATCCCGGCACCTGGACTTACACCTGGCTCGCCGGCACGACCAGGGCCAGCAGCAATGTCGCCGACTACACCGAGGTCGTAGGCCACGAGCAGTCGCTCACCGTCACCGCCGCGATGGAAGGCAAATACTTCATCTGCAAGGTAACGGTTGATGGCAAGGATTACTTCGGCCCCTCGGTTTCGTACGGCTCGGGTATCAATGCCAACAACATCCCCGGTCCCGTGCTGGGCGCCGGTCAGATGGAGCTTAACAGCGTCAAGCTGAATAGCGACACGCCGAGCATAGGCGATACCCTGACGGCGACTCCGTACATAAGCTATTATCAGCAAGCCCCCGCCGACGCCAAGGTTGCCTACACGTGGTCCGCTTCTACCTCGCAGTACTCGGGCTTTACCAAGATCGAGGGCGAGACGGGCGCTTCCCTCACGGTAACCGACGACCTTGAGGGCAAGTACATCAGGGTTGAGGCCAACGCTGGCGTCAACACGGTGAACAAGACCACTTCCAGCAAGGTCAAGCAGGCCGGTGCGGTTGAGATTTCGGCCGTGTCCATCGTTAACACCAAGGACAACACGAGCGTCTTTGCGGTGGGGGATACCGCTAAGGCCCGCGCCAAGGAGAAGGGCGGCGCGTACGGCGCGTTCGTCGACGCGAGCAAGCTCAACTTCCAGTGGCAGAGCTCTGACACTAAGAGTGGCACGTATACCGACATTGCGGGCGCCACGGGTGAGACCCTCGAGCTTACCGACGCTTTGGGTGGTAAGTACCTCAAGTGCAAGGTGTCCTCGAAGATCGGCTCTTCGAGCTTGACCAACTCGACGGGCGCTCTCGTCGCTGCTGCTGGTTCAATTAATGTCACGAGCGTGACTATGAGCCCGACTTCGGGCAAAGTCGAGGTCGGTTCCACGATTACGGCGACCGCCAAGGCGGGCTCCACCGACGTTACCTCCGACTCGCATGTCACGTGGCAGTGGTACAAGGGCAAGTCGAATACCGCCAGCTCGTGTAACACGCCTATCGAGGGTGAGACCGGTAACACCCTGACGGTGACCGCCGCCCTTAAGGGTTGGTACGTCGTGGCCAAGGCCAACGGCGGCTATGGCGAGCAGAAGCCGTACTATGCGGCGGGTCCTGTCTCCGTCGCTGGCCAAGTTGAGCTTTACGACGTGCAGTTCGAGGGCTCTCCCGCCACCAACGGCGTACGTGTGGGTGATACGCTCAAGACTAAGGTGCGCAAAAAGGACGGCTCCAACTATCATTATATCGACCGCACCGATAATGTGACCTACCAGTGGCAGTATGCAAACAGCAGCTCGAGCTACGACTCCGCCTATACCGATATCCCCGGTGCTACCGAGGCGACCTATACCGTTGACGCCGCCTATGCTGGCAAGTACCTGCGCGTGAAGGTTACGAGCGAAAATACCGTCTCCAGCACGCAGAAGAAGAGCTCCTACGGCGGCACGCAGTCCGTTGCCCCGCTCGGCCCCGTGACGCTTAAGGGTCAGTACAAGCTGGCGGGCATTGAGCTTGCCGATAAGAACGTTACGCTGAGCGTGGGTTCAAAGATCACGCCGAGCGTGCAGGTTCCGGGCAGCTGGTCGGGCTCGACGAAGGACGTGCCCGACGATGCCGATCTCACCATGGCGTGGTATGCCAAGGGCGAGGGCGATGCCGATTGGACAGAGCTCACCGACGGCATCGATACGACCGACGGCAGCCTGACTCTTACGGATGCACTTGTCGGCAAGAGGATCAAGGTCACGGCGAACGCTCTCGACAACACGGTTGAATGGGTTTCGTCGGACAGCGTTACCGCGGCGGGGAAGTATAACCTGCTGCGCGTGACCACTACGCCGCAGATCAATAGCGATTCGACCCATCTCGTCTCGGGAGATAGCGTTAAGGCGACGGCGCAGGCTAAGCGCACCGACGGTTCGGCCACCAACGGTATCGACGTCACCGGTCAGGCGACTGTTGCCTGGTATGCGGCGGACGATGCGAAGGCTCCGGAGGCCGACTGGACGCTGCTGTCTGATATGTCGGGCGCCGAGGCGACTGTCTCGGCTTCTGCCGCGGGCAAGTATCTGAAGGCTGTCGCCACGAGCGGCAGCTCGACGGTCAAGCTCGTCTCTGCCAACCCCGTGATCGCCGCAGGCTCTCTTGAGGCCGCAGTTCAAAAGCTCAACGATTCCAATAAGCAGATCTCCGTTGATTACAGCGCTAAGGGCGGCAACGTTAACGACGCGCTGAAGGCGCAGCTTGCCGATCTGGGATTTACCGACGTTGACGTTAAGGTCTCCGAGGGTGGCGTGCTCTTTAAGGCCGAGGATGCTAAGGCCACGGTCGGCATCTCCGACGCCCAGGATAAGACCAACGGCGATGTGACGTTCTTCTACATCGACCCCAACGACTACACCGGTTACAACATCGACGGTCTGCGTAGCGCCGATGTGGTGTTTGAGCTGTCGCGCGATGGCAAGACTGAGCCTTACCAGCCCAACAAGTCGGTACAGGTTGCTTGGGACGAGGCTAAGCTGCAAGACCTTCTTGACAGTGCTGCCGAATCCCTGCAGATTGGCTATGCGGTGGGTGAGTCCGCCGATGGCGTGACCCAAAATGTCACGCTTCCGCACAAGGCGGGTTCCGCAAAGAAATTCTCTGTTGAATGGACAAGCTCCGACACCGAGCGCCTGTCTGTTTCTGGTGTTAGCTGGGAAGATAAGACGGGTAAGGTCTCGCGCGCATCGAGCGACCGAGACGTGACGCTGACCGCCAAGGTTACGGTTACGAATGGCGACATCAAGCTTGCCGGATCGCACGACTTCACGGTGATCGTCAAAGGCGATCCCGAGAAGGTTGCCGCCGACAAGAAGGCACTGCAGGCGAAGGTCGATGGGGCCTTTATCTACGACAATATCAAGTATTCCGGCACCGACACGGTTGCCGATAAGGGCGGCCTGACCGCCGACCTGCAGATGCCGCGCACGAGCACGCTCGGCGTGGACGGCAAGTACTACAAGGTCGAGTACTCCGCCAGCACCGATGACATTACGTTTAATGGTTACAAGGGCACGGTCTATCAGCCGCTGCCTGGCACCGAGGCAGCGAAGACCAAGATTACCCTTACGGTGACCGATAAGTCTAACGCCGAAGTTACGGCCAGCAAGACCCTCGACTTTGCAATTGCCCCGCAGGACCAGGACGAGCTCAATGCCGAGTTGTTCCACCTGAGCCTTGCAAAGTCAACATTCTCTCAGGGTATTCTTGACGGCCAGGATGCCTCCAATGTAACGAGAAGCCTGCATGCACCGCTTAAGGTGTATGGCCAAGGACTCGGCGTTAACTGGTGCTATTCCACCGAAGAGACTGCGGGACATTACGGCTTCGTGTTCAGCGACCTCCCCGGCGGCACGGAGAACACCTATCGTTTGCTCAAGTCAAGCAAACCGAGGGTTATCGCACATGAGAACCTTATCCTCACTCAGCCCGAATACAACACGAAAGTCACGATTAGCGGCCGTCTGAAGAGTGAGCGTTTTGCCCGTTATGCCGAGCGCTATCCCGACAATTCGGACTACGCGGTGCTTGCCGGCTTGGATGTTTCTGCGACGGTAAACGTCAAGGGAACGACGGGGCTCGACAACCCGAACGAGGGCAAGACCATTACGGTGACGGCCAAGGTCACGGGCGTCTCCGCAAGTGATGCCGACGGCAACTACACCGAGCAATCGGTGGTGCCCTTGACCGAGCTTACGCTTCCCGCCGACGATGACACGACGGCCGAGTCGGTACTCGAGCAGCTTATGACGGCTGCCGGTTGTACGAACCTTGAGGCAAGCGCCTTGGGTCTTACGAGTGCGACGATGCCCGATGGCCGCGTGCTGGGCACAACGAGCGCCGCGCCTTACAGCTTCTGGTCGTTTTACGTAAACAATGGGTTTGCGAACTTCGGCGCCTCGAGCTATTGCCTTAAGAACGGCGATTGCGTCGAGTTCCGTTACGTTAAGGGTGATGGCATACAGAAGCCTTCGTCGGCGCCTGCCACCAATCCTGGGGCTGAGCATCCCGATGTCGATACGGCATGGAATGGCTTTGCGAACGGTGGCTCGGGATCCGCAACGG
This sequence comes from Collinsella sp. LCP19S3_D5, assembly GCF_052121415.1. Classification (NCBI taxonomy): domain Bacteria; kingdom Bacillati; phylum Actinomycetota; class Coriobacteriia; order Coriobacteriales; family Coriobacteriaceae; genus Collinsella; species Collinsella sp. LCP19S3_D5. The sequence continues at coordinate 3,010 of NZ_JBQKEH010000008.1, read as the reverse complement.
ATGCCCTTACGCCTACGACAAAGACCGATACGCCTTCCTGGGCGCTCAACCTTTTAACCGAAGAGCAGCAGAAGGCAGGCGCAAGCGCCTCTGCGTCTGACCCCATTGTCGCGAATGGAAAGGTGTACCTTGTCACGGGCGCTTCGGTGTGGAATGGAAAGACGTGGAATGCGGTCCTCAACGAGGTTGATCCCGAGACGGGTTCCGTCGTGCGATCGCTTGAACTTGGCTCTTCCATGGATAGTACCTGCCGTCCCGTTATTGCTCAGGGTATCATCCTGATTCCGCTTTCCGGTGGCTATCTGCAGGCTGTTTCGGCGAAAACGTTTGAGACGCTTTGGTATTCCGATGCGTTTACGAACCAGAACCTGTCTTCGCTGACCGTTGACGGCGATTATGTCTATATCAATACCCTTGATTATTGGTCCGGCAATGACGTGCAAAACGGTACGGTCAGGCGCATCAATATTCATACGGGTGCAGTTGCCGGCAGTGCTTCTGTCACCGATGGCGGCTTCTACTGGTCTGGTGGTCTGATGGTCAACGGCTACTACGTTGTCGGCAGCGACTTCGGCCAGGTGCGCGTGTATTCTGCCGATCTGTCAAAGCTTGTTGGTTCGATTAAGCTATCTGGTGGCAATATCCGTTCGGCGCTTGTCCTTCATGACGGCTTTGTATATGCGGTCACGCGCGACGATGGTACGTTGCACAAGCTGACTATTGGTTCGGATGGCTCTATTACCGAGGCCGGGAAGGTGCAGTTTGCCCCATACTCGACTTCAACGCCCGTGTTTAGCGGCAAATATGCCTTTATTTGCGGTGCGACTGCGAACAATTGGAAGGCTAAGGGCCTGCTGTCGATCATCGATCTTTCTGATATGAGCGTGAGGCAGATTACGAAAGCCGATGGCGAAGAGCTCGGCTTTGAATCGAAGAGCACGCCGCTCGTCTCCACGCGCGATGGTGAAACATATGTGTACTTCACCCTAAATGGCGCCAAGGGAAACTGGCCTAACTACACTTCGGGCGGCGGCGTGTATATGTACAAGCTGGGCGATGCCGAGGCGACCGAAGTGTTTGTTCCCGGTTCTGGTTATGCAAACTACTGCATGGCGTCGGTTGTCTGCGACGAGTTCGGCAACCTTTACTACACGAACGACTCAGGTCACTTGTTCTGTGTGAAGTCCCAGGCCCATCGCGTTAAGTTTGATGCTCGGGGCGGCTCTGCGACTGGCGATCAGACGCCTGCTTCTGGCTCGACCGTCACCAAACCGGCCGATCCGACGCGTGAGGGCTACACCTTTGGTGGCTGGTATACCGATGAGGCTTGCACAAAGGCGTATGACTTTAGCGCTGCGGTGACGGCCGATATGACGCTCTACGCCAAGTGGACCAAGAATGCCGTTACCCCTGGCGGCAACGGTGACTCTGGCTCCAATAGCGGCAATGGCGGCTCGGGTAATGCCGGTGCTGGTTCTGGCTCCGGTAACGGCACAAACGGCCAGCAGAGCGGCGGCGCTGTTTTGCCTGGGCAGAAGCCGGTATCGTCGACCACGACCGAGACCAAGGACGGCAAGGATTCCAAGAAGGATTCCGACAAGTCCGACAAGAAGGACAGCAAGAAGTCTGACAAGAAGTCCAGCAAGTCCAGCTCCAAGTCCGATACGGGCTCGGCTGCCGCGACTACCGCTAAGAAGTCCGCTGAGGCTCCGGCACAGCAGTCTGGCTTCAACCCGCTCGCCATTGTCGGCGTAGCGGCCGGCGTGATCGGGCTTGCGGTCATTGGCGTGTTCGTGTTTACCAAGCGCCGGTAGGTGAGAGCTGTGTCCAATAAACCTCAGGATGCCGACTCCAAGCAACCCGACTCGTCGTTCATCCAGCTCGACGATGGAAAGCAAAAGGGCGCCGCCTCGGCGGCGTCCGCCTCTCGGCGCAAGGCGCTGCTTGGCTCTCTGACGGCCGTCTGCATCGCGCTGATTGTCGTCTCGCTGGGCTTTGTTCACCCTTCCGCCAGCGGTGCCTGGTCCATCGATTGGATCGCTCGGGCCGTGGCGGGGAGGAGCGTTGCCGACTCTGGCTCTATCGCCTCTCGCAAGACGGAGACAGCGGGCTCCTCGTCTTCTGACGCTGTGGACTCCGAGTCCAAGGACTCGAATGAATCGGATTCCAAGGACGCTTCCGAGTCTTCGGACGAGAAGTCAGACAAGGATTCGAAAGAGAAGAAGTCCGAAGGCAAGGGCGGCAAGAAGTCCAACAACGCGTCTGCCGGACAGGGCTCCGAATCCGCTGGTGGATCGAGTTCTTCAAACGGCTCCTCTTCGGGCGGCGGCTCGGCGACCGGCGGTGGGTCTGCATCCAACAGCGGCAACGCTTCTGCGGGTAATCAGGGCGACCCGCAGCAGCCTGGCTACATTACTGTGACGGTCTCTGTGACGTCGAGTGCCGTGGGTAACCCGGTGTCTTCTGGCGGTACGTTCACCTTCAACGAGGGCGCTACCCCCTACGATGCCCTGTGCGCACTGGGCCTCTCTGTAAATGCGCACGCCTCATCGTACGGCACGTATGTCGCCGCTATCGGCGGCCTGGCCGAGAAGGAGCACGGTGGTACAAGCGGTTGGATGTATTCCGTCAACGGCGTAACGCCCAACACGGCTTGCAGCAACTACGTTCTCTCCAATGGCGACAGCGTGGTCTGGTATTACGTAACGGGCTAAATGCCTCGACATAACATGCCAAACGGGCGGTTCGGACCAACATCCGAGCCGCCCGTCTTTATGCGAATGGGACGTCGTTTCCCAATCGAGGCTCAACCGGAAATTGCATCCCACCCTGAAGGTGAATTCCGGGACGCAATTTCCGCATCAGCATCCATTGGGAAAGCGCATCTCGTTCTAGACATGGGACTGCGGACGATTTCTTGGACCGTTACGCGGCCCTTCCCAGCGCGGCGCGGAACTCGGCCGGCGTGCGGCCGCCGAGCGCATCGCTGCGCCTCTCCGTATTGTATCGG